>PUNR01000029.1 GCA_003551805.1 Loktanella sp. | reverse complement strand
GGTGTGCCGACAGAACGGCCACTGACGACAGCGGTCATGAAATCCAGCGGTGCGCCGTCATCATCCAGAAAATAGCGCGGATCAGCGGCCAACGGTGCCGTTTCGCGGGCGTCGAGCGTGGTCAGTTCACCCGTTGCTGCATCATACCAGACCAGAAAGGCGCCACCACCAAGGCCGGATGATTGCGGCTCTACCAGCCCCAGCACGGCTTGCACGGCGACCATGGCATCGGCCGCATTGCCGCCGTCGCGCAGGACATTCGCGCCAGCCTCGACCGCGAGGGGATGGGCGGCAGCAACCATCCAGTTGTCAGCGTCAACAGGGCGACCTTCGCCTTTGGCGGTCAGGGCAGCGGTGGCCGCGTCGGATATGCCGGAAAATTCCTGTGCGACATTGGTTTCCGGCTCTGGCACCACGATGTCGGATGTTTGTTGCGCTGTGGCTGGCAATGCAAATACCAAGGCCAGCCCGGCCGTGAATGTCGCACGATACATGAGTTTTCCCCCGCTTTGCGGCTGTTTGTGGCGTCACACCCCTGCGGGCGGGCACCATCCTATGCGTCTATCCTGCATGATCGGGCGAGCGGATCAACCCTTTGTCGCGCGGGGCGGGAAAAGTGCTGTCTGTATCATCGCGGCGCAGGGTCAAAAGCGTGTATCGCATAATCCCCGCACGGTAACTTTCGGTCAGCGCATTGCCGCCGATCATGTTGTCAAACAACGGCTTTCCCGCCAGCCCGACCCTGTCCGCAAGCGGGCCGACCACGCGTAGCGCAAGGTCGCGCCAGCGGTTCAACCGCAACAAAGGTGTCAGGTCCGAGGTGCCAAGATGCGCATAGCCAAGCGACTGCGCCTGTGTGACCAGCCCGTCTTGTGTCGGCACATGGCCAAGCCGCCAGCCGCGCCGGAATGCCACAACCAGATGCGCCTGCGCCGTGCTGAGCGTTGTATCGGGGCAGGTCAGCATATCATCGACCACGATCAACACACCACCCGGGCGCAGGTGGCGGCGTGCCGCGTTCAGAAACCTGGCTGCGTCGGGTGCGTGGACATGGCTTTCGACAGCGATCACCAGATCGGCGTCGGGCAATGCCATGGGTCGGGTGAAATCCGAACGCTGAAACTGGCATCGTGTTTCCAGCCCGCTGGCCGTGGCGAATTGACGGGCAAGTGCGACTTGTTCGGCACTGATCGTCACGCCGCAAAACGTGGTTTCCGGCCATCTGGCAGCAAGCTGGAACACGGTCCCGCCGACCCCGCAACCCAGATCATGCACACGCGACGGCGGATGGCCAAGCGCCTGTTCTGCCGCCTTAGCGATCAGCGTGTTGACATGGCCCGCGGCCTGTTCTGGTGTTGTGACCCCCTCGGCCCAAAGCGGGCGGTGGATCGCCAGTGCTGCGCCGCTTCCCCCCGTTGCCAGAAAACGCCGTGTGCTGGCATTGTAATAATCCGCAACCGCATTGGTTTCGCGCGGGCGGTCAAACCAACGATACAACAACGGCGCAAAAAGCAGGGGCAGCACAATTGGCATCACCAACAATCCCGACAGCAGTGCATTTGCGCTGGTCCCGATCAGCGCCTGAGGCAGTGTCACAGCCAACAGGATGAAGGCTCCGACACTGCTTTCCACCAATCCATTCGGGCCCAAGCCGCTGCCTTGTTGCCCTGACGGGATCCAACCGCTGGTCCGGCCCATCAGGATAGACAGGATGAACCCCGTGCGCCGGACCATTCCGATGGGGGCAAACAATGTCGTCATCCCAAGCTCTGCCAGAAAGGCCCGTCGCAAGATGCGCTTTTGTCGTGCAGACCTGTATCTGACCCTGCGCGCCCGTTGGCCAGCCAGTTTGGGGACGAGCAACGCCAAAAGTACCCCTGACAGCGGTATCAGCACAGCCGCTGTTGCATGCACAGCACCCGAACCTGTCAGCACAACCAGCGTCAGCCAGATTGGTGCGGACATATAGGATTGGATGCCCGCAATCAGATGCATCCGGCTGACCGCATGCAGACCGCGCGCGCCCACCAAACGCAGATGTTGCAAATTGCCCTGCGCCCACCGGCGGTCGCGCCGCAAATGCGCGCCGATGGTTTCGGGCGCGTCTTCAAAACTGCCTTTGCCTGATGGGTCAATCACAACCTTCCATCCGGCCCGGCGCAGGAAAGCGGCCTCGACAAAATCATGGCTGAGAACGGGTCCGCCGAAGGGCGGGCGGCCAGACAGCACCGGAAGCGGTGTCACCTGCTGGAATGCTGCGACACGGATCAACGCGTTATGGCCCCAGTAATTTCCACTATCCCCGGTCAATGCTGCCATGCCGCGTTCGAACACAGGGCCTGATATGCGTGCGGACAGGCGCTGCATCTGGCCAAAACGGGTTTGTGCAGGGCGCAGGCGGATGGCGGACTGGATCAACCCCAGCGCGTCGTCCGCCATCATCCGCGCGCGCATGCTGGCAAGCCGCTGCGGGCTGAAACCGCTATCGGCGTCCAGCACCAGCATTGTATCGAAATCCGCGCCATGCGCATTCAGCCAATCGCCCAGATTGCCGCCTTTTCGCCCTGTCGGGTTTGACCTGTTGCGATAGGTGATACGGCCATCAAGCGATGCCAGCGCCGCCGCTTCGCGGTGCAGTTCCTGTGTGCCTTGTGTATCGGACAGAACGAAGACAGTTGCGGGCAATGCCGGGTCAAGGGCCTGTTGGTCGTTCAGAAACTGCCCGATCCGGCGCGCAAGAACTTCTGGCGGCTCTCCGCAGACTAGCCACAGAACGGCGCAGCGGTCGGTTGCTTGTACGGCATCGTCATCCTGCGCAGGTTCCGTCATCGCGCCAATCACGGCGATCCCTGCGGCAGAAATCAGGGTATAGGTGCTGACACTGAACAGAACCAAAAGAACACTCGCCAATGCGGGCGCGGTTGCATCGGTATCCAGCCCCAGCCAAAGCAGCACGCTCATGACCGCCGTCAGCGATGCAGAAATCAAGATATGCGCAAACCGGGCCTGAAACACGGGCGACTACGTCTAAGCTATGGAATGCAGCGGAATGGTCGCGGCATGGGCTGCATTTGTCAGCCCGCAATCGAACACCACATCCGTGCCAAGCCCGAACACCCGCGTATCGGGGCGGAGGCAATCGGCAAGCTTGGCATGCTGCACATTTCGCGTCAGCGCGATGGGCCCGCTGCCGATGATGAACGGTGAAACCGCGACCTGCAAACGGCCAAGCGCCTCTGCATCAAGGAAATTGGCAATCGTGATCCCGCCACCTTCGATCAAAAGGCTGTTCAGCCCGATCTGCCGCAGACCTTGCAAGATCGCGTTTGGGTTGAACTTGCCGTCGACCAGCGGCAGTTGCAGCACCTCGACATGGTCTGCACGCGGCTTCTTGACCGCCTGAATGACGATGCTGCGGGTGCCATCTGCCCGCAGGACTGGCGCGTCATCGGGCAAACGCCCGCGGGGGTCAATCACGACCCGTGCGGGGTTTTGGCCTGCGCAAAGCCGGACAGTCAGGCGAGGGTGATCGTGCAACGCTGTGCCGATGCCGATAACGACACCGTCCATCAAGGCCCGCATGCGGTGCAGATGCGCATGGCCGTCAGGGCCGGACACGTCACTTGCATCACCTGCGACAGTGGCAACACGGCCATCCAGCGACTGACCGATCTGTGCGACAACAGCAGGCCCCAGATCACGGCGCGCCAAGGGTGCGTAAAGATCCAGTGCGCCACGCTCGCCCATGGACCAAGGGCCACCGCAACACGCGCAGGCCTTGCCCGCACGGATGGCCAGAAGATGGGCCCAGACCCTGTCGGTGACGTCCACGTTCTGCATCATTCAATCCTTCTAGGCATCACGCATAACCCGGTGGCAAGGCCAGCAAATCGCGATGTCCGATATGGCAATGGCCGTCCCCGACAAGGGCGTGCCGCCGCGCTGCCCATTGCGCGGCAGTGGTGACACCGGTTTCGGCTGCGGCATTGGCGATACCGTTGCATAATTGGCGTTGCAGCTCTGCCTGATCGGGGCCAAGCACCCAAGGGCTGTCAGCCTCTGTCACGCGAAAACCGGCTTGTGCGAACACCTCAGCGGCTATTCGGGCGCAATCGGGGCCAAGGGCGGGCCCAAACCCTTTGTCGCCGCGCTGGTGGCTGTTGAACGCCGCTGTGATCGCCGCATCGTCATCGTCAGTTGACGACCATGTCATCACACCGTCGTAGTTCAGCGCCGCATAGAACGCGACCGACTGGTCCTTTAGCCGCGCTGCCAGCCGGACCAGGCAGTCACGCGAACACAGATCAAGCAAAGCCGATGCCGTCACGAGGCTTGCACCCTGCAGCGGCAAGGCATCAAGGGTTCTAAGGTCAAGGTCGTGCAACGCGACATCGTGGCCCGCGCTTGACGCC
>PUNR01000113.1 GCA_003551805.1 Loktanella sp. | reverse complement strand
CTATGGGCCGAGGGTATGGTCTGGTCCAGCCCCGAACGGCATGGCGCGATGACTGCGATAATGAAGGCGCAGATCGACTGGCTGCCGCTGTCGCCCATCGGTGGCATCCGGCCCACCCAAGGCAAGACGCTGGCCGTGATGCAGGTGTCAGGCGGGTCGCAATCGTTCAACACCGTCAACCAACTGCGGATTCTGGGCCGCTGGATGCGGTTGATCACGATTCCCAATCAATCCTCTGTGCCGATGGCTTGGAAAGAATTTGAAGGTGGGCGGATGAAACCATCCCCGCTTTACAACCGGATCGTGGATGTGATGGAAGAACTCGCCCGTTTCACCCTGATGACCCGCAGCCGCGATAAGATGCTGACCGACCGTTATTCCGAACGGGTCGAGACATTGCAGGACGTGCATAAACGGGTCAGTGGTTGATATCGGGCTTGACAGAGAAGAACACAAGGTGAACACTTGATGATAATCAAGCGAGGTGTTCACGGTGAAAAATCTACAGATCGACTATGTCGAATTTTACAGTGACACGCTGGAACAAACCGAAGACTTTTTTGCCAAGGCCTTTGGCTGGGACTTCGTCGATTACGGCCCCGATTACCGCGATATTCAAGGGGCCGGTATCGGCGGCGGCATTGAACGCAGTACGCCAAAGGCGCCGCTGATCGTTCTTTTGGCGGATGACCTGCAAGCCGCCTATGAACAGGTTTCTGCCGCAGGTGCTGACATTACGGCAGAAATCTTTGATTTTCCGGGTGGTCGACGGTTTGAATTTATCGCACCGGGCGGGATGGCAATGGCTGTCTGGTCAAAAGACTGATCCGGTTTAGGCGCGTTCCACAATCACCGACCCGACAGAATAGCCCGCGCCGAAGGAACAGATCAGCCCCTTGTCACCTGCCACCAGATCGGCGGAGTTTTGGGCAAAGGCGATGATCGACCCCGCAGATGACGTATTGGCATAATCCTGAAGGATATTGGGCTGCTCGGACGGGTCTGGCACACGGCCTAAAGCCTTGCGGCCAATATAATCGTTCATCGTCTTGTTCGCCTGATGTAGCCAAAGGCGGCGCAGGTCATCTGCGACCACACCGGATGCGTCCAGATGGTCGGCAATGTGCTGACTGACCAAGGGCAGCACCTCTTTGAACACTTTGCGCCCGTTTTGCATGAATTGCATGTCGCGGCGGTCTTCCATTGCGTCATGGGTGCGGCGCAGATAGCCGTTGTTGTTGCGGATATTGTTGCTGAATTGCGTGGCGCAACGGGTCGAGATGACCTTGAAGTGGGGTTTGTCCAGCGCCTCGTCACGTTCCAGCAGGGTCGCTGTCGCCACATCGCCAAAGATGAAATGACAATCGCGGTCGCGCCATTCCAGATGGGCGCTGCAAATTTCAGGATTCACGACCAGCGCGCGCCGGATAGAACCTGCACGAATCATGTCGGCGGCGGTCTGGATGCCAAAGGTCGCGCTGGAACAGGCGACGTTCATGTCGAAGGCAAAGCCGCCCGCACCCAGAAGCTGCTGGATTTCCACGGCAATTGCCGGATAGGCGCGTTCCATGTTGGATGCGGCACAGATGACAAGATCAACCTCGGAAGCATCCACACCAGCCGCCGCCAGCGCCTTTTGCGCAGCATCCAGCCCGATTTCGGCCATATAGCCGGGGGCGTCATCAGGCCGCTGCGGCAGGCGGGGATAC
Organism: Loktanella sp.; assembly: GCA_003551805.1. GTDB lineage: Bacteria > Pseudomonadota > Alphaproteobacteria > Rhodobacterales > Rhodobacteraceae > Yoonia. The sequence continues at coordinate 2,715 of PUNR01000113.1, read as the reverse complement.
ATGCGTGCAGGGTCCATCACGCCGGATTTGTTCAGCACATAACGCTGTTCGATGCCAGAGGCCGCAAGGATGAATTCCGCGGAAGACTGCGGTTTTGCCGCAACCTCGCCTACAGCGATCGCATCGGCGTTTTCGGCGTTCCACAGATCGGCATGGGCGTTGAAGGCCGCGACCAGTTCGTCATTGGTGATAACTTCGGACGGGGTGAAAACCCCGGTTCCGGTGATGGCAACTTGAAACATGATGGCCCCCGTCAATCGTGCCCTACCCTAGGGCAGTCATGACGGGATTGTCCACCGGGACGCGGCGTCCGGTTAGCCCTGCAACGACCGCACGCCAATGTCGCCTTCTTCACGCGCCTGCATGGCCAGCACGGCGGCATGGCTGGCAGCAGCGGTGGTGAAATAGGGGATCTTGTCGTAAAGAGCGACCGCGCGGATGTCGCGGCTGTCTTCGACAGCTTGCGACCCTTCGGTGGTGTTGAAAACCAGCGCGATATGGCCGTCCTTCAGACGATCAACAATGGTCAGCCCGCCTTCGTAGACTTTGTTCACGATTTCGCAATCTATCTGGTGTTCAGTCAGCCATGCCGCGGTGCCGCGCGTCGCCACGATCTGAAACCCGAGCGAGAGGAGGATTTTACCAGCTTCAACCATATCCGCAGTCTTGTCTTCATCGCGGATCGAAATGAACACGTTGCCTGCCGTGGGCAGATTGGTGCCGGCACCCATCTGCGCCTTCAGGAACGCACGCGGGAAGGACCGGTCCCACCCCATGACTTCACCGGTGGACCGCATTTCGGGCCCAAGGATCGTATCCACACCGGGGAAACGGGCAAAGGGCAGCACGGCCTCTTTCACCGAGAACCACGGGGTGTTGGGGTCAGCCAGCGTAAAGGCATCGCCCAAAGGCAGCACATCCATCGGGTTTTCCGTGACCGGATAGGGCGCGCGCAGCGGGAAGTTCGACAGGGGTTCGCCTGCCATCAGACGTGCGGCAATGGAGGCAATGGCGCTATCCGTGGCTTTAGCAACGAAAGGCACGGTGCGCGATGCGCGGGGGTTCACCTCGATCAGGTAGACCTCTTCGTTCTTGACCGCGAATTGGATGTTCATCAGGCCCACGACATTCAGCGCCTTGGCCAGTTTTTCGGTCTGGACGCGAATTTCGGCGATCATTGCGGCAGACAGCGAATAAGGCGGCAACGAACAGGCGCTGTCACCGGAATGCACGCCCGCCTCTTCGATATGCTGCATGATGCCTGCGACATGGGTGGCGGTGCCGTCGGACAGGCAATCCACGTCCACCTCGACCGCGCCGGACAGGTAGCTATCGAGCAACACGGGGCTGTCACCTGACACGACCACCGCTTCGGAGATGTAGCGTTCCAACTGTGCCTGATCACGCACGATTTCCATAGCGCGGCCACCCAGCACATAGGACGGGCGGATCACGAGGGGGAAACCGATGGTCTTGGCGATCTCGAAGGCTTCGGCGTCGGAATGGGCGATGCCGTTCACGGGCTGTTTTAGCCCCAGTTTCTGCACCAGTTGCTGGAACCTCTCGCGGTCCTCTGCCAGATCGATGGCGTCGGGCGTCGTGCCAAGGATCGGGATGCCCGCGTCATGCAGCGCATTGGCGAGTTTCAGCGGGGTCTGCCCGCCGAATTGCACGATCACGCCGTGCAACACGCCGTTTTCCTGTTCGACCCGCAGGATTTCCATGACGTGTTCAAAGGTCAGCGGTTCGAAATACAGCCGGTCCGACGTGTCGTAATCGGTCGACACGGTTTCGGGGTTGCAGTTGATCATGATCGTCTCATAGCCCTGATCGGTCAGAGCATAGCAGGCATGACAGCAGCAATAATCGAATTCGATCCCTTGGCCGATCCGGTTCGGACCACCACCTAGAATGACGACTTTCTTGCGATTCGACGGGCGCGCCTCGCATTCGACATCGCCCATGACGGGGGTTTCATAGGTCGAATACATGTAAGGCGTCTGCGCCTCGAATTCCGCGCCGCAGGTGTCGATGCGTTTGAACACGGCTGTGACGCCAAGGTTGTGGCGCGCGCGGCGGACGTTATCCTCGGTCCGGCCTGTGAGCTTGGCAAGGCGGGCATCGGTAAAGCCCATCATCTTGATCTTGCGCAGGCCGGTTTCGGTCACGGGCAGGCCGGATTTGCGGATCTCGGCCTCGGCATCGATGATCTCGCGGATACGGGCCAGAAACCACGGGTCGAATTTCGTGACAGCGTGAATGTCATCATCGGACATGCCGTGGCGCATGGCCTGCGCGATCACGCGGATACGGTCGGGGGTCTGTTGCGCCAGCGCCTTGGTGATGGCGGCAGCATCGGGCGCGCCGGGGATAGTGATTTCGTCGAAACCGGTCAGGCCGGTTTCCAAGGACGCCAGCGCCTTTTGCATCGATTCGTGGAAAGTGCGGCCAATCGCCATCGCCTCGCCCACGGATTTCATCGCGGTGGTTAGGTGCGGTTCGGAGCCTGCGAATTTCTCGAAGGCGAAGCGGGGGATTTTCGTGACAACATAGTCGATGGTCGGTTCGAACGATGCGGGCGTGACGCCGGTGATATCGTTGTCCAACTCGTCCAGCGTATAGCCAACGGCCAGTTTCGCCGCGATTTTCGCAATCGGGAAACCGGTGGCCTTGGACGCCAGCGCGGACGAACGCGACACACGCGGGTTCATCTCG
>PUNR01000223.1 GCA_003551805.1 Loktanella sp. | reverse complement strand
GTTTCAGCCACAGGAACAACATTGCATTGCGACGCGTTCACAAATCGTAAAAGCGAAAGGATGCATTCAAATGAATACTGATGATATCACCCTGTTCTGGGACCGGCTGACCAAGATCAATGCGGGTTTTCTTGGCACCAAAAGCGGCACAGCCCGTCCAGTGCCGATGTCGCATGCGCTGCGCGATGGCGATACCACGATCTGGTTCATTACCGCCCGCGACACCGATCTGGCCGAAGCTGTCGAACATGACGCCGCTGCCGCGACCTATGTCGTCGCCGAGGGTGACAACGGGCTTTATGCCACCATTCATGGCGAACTGACGCAGAACAACGACGCCGCCTTGCGTGATGAATTGTGGTCCACCGTAGCCGATAGCTGGTTTGAAGGCGGCAAGGACGATCCGCAGGTTTGCATTCTGGGTCTGCGACCGGAACGGGCAGAGATATGGCTGACAACCACATCGGGGCTAAGCTTTGCCTATAACGTCCTGCGCGCACAGGTGACTGGCAAACAACCCGACATGGGCAGCCACGGCGAAGCATCGGGCGAAGAACTGGCCGCAGTGCGTTTGTCGCCATGATGGCCGCCAATTTCAACCATGATGACCGGATCACGGGCAATGAACATGCCGCCGTGATCAACGCCATCGCGCGCGCTGTCACGGCGTGCGACCAGACCGGAAAGGCCGGGATCGCTGCGACCGTGCTGCAAAACGGACGCATCATCAGCGAGGCCGAAAACGAGGTTCATCTGCAATCGGACCCGACACGTCACGCCGAAATGGTCGCCATCCACCGCGCGGCACATGTGCTTGAAACCACCGACCTGACGGGCTGCGTCCTGATCTCGACCCTGCAACCCTGCGAGATGTGCCTGTCAGCGATGCGGTTCGCGGGTATCGACCGCGTCATCTTTGCTGCGACCAAGGCGCGTGTCGCGTCCAAGTATTTCGTCTTTCCGCATCTGGAGCTTCAGGATTTCCAGCGCAGCGGTGGTTTTGACGCCATAGGCGGCATCTGCGAAAACCGTGTTCTGCATCTGTACGCAGACGGGGCGGAGTGAAACCATGCCACAACTTCTATCCATCCTCGAAACCGCGCTTTACGTCGAAGACCTCGACCGGGCGGCTGCATTTTATGAAAATGTTATCGGCTTATCGCAGGTGCTGTACGCCGATGACCGGATGCGTGCCTATAACGTCAACCAGCGCAATGTTTTGCTGCTGTTCATCCGCGGTGGCACAACGGAACCTGTGCAAACCGGTGGCGGCCTGATCCCGCCGCATGACGCATCCGGGCAGATCCACATGGCTTTCGCGATCGCGCCAGACACGCTGGACGCATGGAAAGCGCAGTTGGCAAACCACGCGGTGGCAATCGAGGGCACGTCCAACTGGAAACGCGGCGGACACAGCCTCTATTTCCGCGACCCCGATGGCAATTTGCTGGAACTGGCCACGACACCGGGCCTTTGGCCGGGCTTTTAGCAAAGGTTCGCCAAGGCCGGACCTTCGGCCAGCACCGCGCGGAACGAATGAGATGACACAAGGGTTCAAACTAAACTTTCTGCTTATCAATCTGCAGAACCAAGCCGTCTCCGCCTAAAACAGGACTGAAACCTGATGTTTGATGCCTATCAAGGAAATCTCTACCGCTGCTCGCTATTTTCCAACGAATACTAGCATCAGGACCCATTTGTGAACGCAAATCTGGAACCCTAGGGTTACCTAGAGTTTAAATAATTTAAATTTATTATTAATTGTAATATCCCCGCCAGAGGCTCCGACCCTGTCAAAGCCCCGGCGGATGGATACGTATCAGGCGCGTTCGACGTATTCGAACAATTCGGTATTCACGACGATATCTTCATCCGTGCCCACGAAAGGCGGGATCATGACGCGCACGCCGTTGTCGAGGATCGCAGGCTTGAAACTGTTTGCAGCGGTCTGGCCTTTGACCACAGGTTCCGTTTCGACGACCTTGCAGACGACCTTTTGCGGCAGTGTGACGTTCAACGCCTCTTCGCCGTAGTATTCAATATGTACGACCATACCATCCTGCAGAAACGGGCGGCGTTCGCCCAGAATATCGGCAGGCAGCGCAATCTGTTCATAGGTTTCGCTATCCATGAAGGTCAGCATGCCGTCGGTTTCAAACAGGAACTGCTGGTCCTTCTGGTCCAAACGGACGCGTTCCACCTTGTCGGCGGACCGGAAACGTTCGTTCAACTTGCGCCCGTCACGCAGGTTTTTCAGCTCGACCTGCGCAAAAGCGCCGCCTTTGCCGGGCTTGACGTGGTCAACCTTGACCGCGCCCCACAAAGAGCCTTCATGTTCCAGCACGTTGCCGGGGCGAATTTCGTTACCGTTGATTTTGGGCATGGATCACTTCATGACAGAATGGGGCCAGACTTGTCTGGCAATCGACACTGCCTATATAGGGGCAATGACAAGCTGACAAGATCAGTAAGAAATTGAAACCGGGCACGCGAGCCATGCACAAAACGCATGGCTGCCATTCCAAAAGAGAACCCCCGAATCGCTTTTGAAAGTGCATAAGGGCGGTCACGCGGAACAGCAAGAGCAAAAAAAGGAAGCAAAATGAGAGATTTTGTCGACGGAACAGCGTTCAACAACGAACAGGGCAACCGTGCCCGCAAGTTATTTGCTGCCGTCGTGCTTGCTGCGCTTGATGATGCAATCGCTGATGACAAGAAATACGGCAATGGTCCCGAACAGATCGCCCGCTGGGCCCGTTCGCGCGATGGCCGTGAAGTTTTGTCCTGCGCAGGCATTGATCCCAACGAACGTGTGGTCAATGGCCTGATGGAATTCGTCGGCAAGGGGATCCGTACATCGGTCGCCCTGTCACGCGAAGAAAGTGAACGTCGCAACGCAGCCGAGCAGGAAGCACGCGCCGCCTAAAAGCAGCGCGCGCCATGACGGCATGAAAAGCGCGGCCCTTCGGGGCCGCGTTTTTCGTTTGGCAGGATGACGCACTTCCCCTTCCCTGCCGCTTGCGCCTATGAAGACTTGCAAAGGGGAAAAATGCGATGACCAAGGCCATCATGATTCAAGGTGCAGGGTCCAATGTGGGGAAATCCATGCTGGTTGCCGGGATCGCGCGCGCCTGCATCCGCCGTGGCCTGTCTGTCGCGCCGTTCAAGCCGCAGAACATGTCCAACAATGCCGCCGTCACCGTCGATGGCGGCGAGATTGGCCGCGCACAGGCGATGCAGGCGCTGGCCTGCGGACTGGACCCGATCATTGATATGAACCCCGTGCTGCTGAAACCCGAAACCGATATCGGCGCGCAGGTCATCGTGCAGGGCAAACGTGTCGGCACGCTAAAGGCCCGCGACTATGGCAAGCACAAGGCAACGCTTTTACCTGCTGTACTGGACAGTTTCCGCAGGCTCGCGCAGGGCCACGATCTGGTCATTGTTGAAGGCGCAGGCAGCCCCGCCGAGGTCAACCTGCGCGCCGGTGATATCGCCAATATGGGCTTTGCGCTGGCGGCGGGTGTGCCGGTGGTCCTGATCGGCGATATCGACCGTGGCGGCGTGATCGCGCAGATGGTCGGCACGCATGCCGTTCTGCCTGCCGAAGATCTGGCGCTGATCAAAGGCTACGCCATTAACAAATTCCGTGGTGATCCAACCCTTTTTGCAGATGGGATGCATATCATTACCGACCGCACCGGATGGACGCCTTTGGGGATTATCCCGTGGTTCGCAGATGCATGGAAACTGCCCGCCGAGGATGTGATGGACATCAAAAGCCGTCAGGGTGGTGACATCAGGATCGCCGTGCCGCGCCTGAACAGGATCGCGAATTTCGACGATCTTGACCCGCTTTCAGCCACCCCCGGTGTCAGCGTCGATATCATAGAGGCCGGGCGCCCCCTGCCTGCCAATGCTGATCTGGTGATCCTGCCCGGATCAAAATCAACGATCGCCGATCTTGCGCATTTTCGTGCGCAGGGCTGGGATATCGACCTTGCGGCGCATATCCGGCGTGGTGGTCATGTGCTGGGGATTTGCGGCGGCTACCAGATGCTGGGTCGCAGTATCGCTGATCCTGACGGGATTGAAGGCGTCCCTAGCAGCGTCGCGGGCCTTGGCCATCTGGATGTGACAACCGTGATGCAGCCGCATAAAAGGCTTGCCCTTTCGCGGGCCACGTATCTGGCGACCAACGATGCCGTCAGCGGCTACGAGATCCACATGGGCGACACCTCTGGTCCCGATTGCGCCCGCGCCTGGCTATCACTGGACGGGCGCGGCGAAGGGGCCGCGTCGCCAGACGGTCGGGTAATGGGGTGTTATCTGCACGGCTTGTTCAGCGCCGATGCGTTCCGGTCAGCGTTTTTCGCCCAGCTGGGCAAACCGGTCAGTGCCTATGATTATGCCAGACAGGTAGAGGCCACGCTGGACGCACTAGCCGATCATTTGGAAAACCATCTTGATATTGACGCATTGCTGGCGCTGGCAGAGCCGGTCTGACAGGCGGCTTCAGTCCCGCTGATGTGTGGTCATCACCCGGCTGATTTCACGGCGGACCATCTTGCGCACATTCTGCGTGACCTTTTCGCCCAACTCGCCTGCCAGTTCCTCGCGCAGGACCGTGACGATCAGGGCACGCAAGGCGTCTTCGTCCAGCGGCAAGGCGTCAGGTGCAACGGGGGTTTCAGCCTCAACGTCTTGGGCCGCGACATCAGATGCATCTGCATCGCCATCAGTTTCTGATGGAAACGCACTTGCGGCCCATGCATCCTGATCGAAACTTTCGCCACCATCAGCTTCCCATTCGCCGGGTTGGGACAGGACTGCTTTTTCAATCTCGGCTGCTGTTTGTTCAAGATCAGGCGCAGGTTCGTCTGCAACAACCTGCACGGGCGCAATCGTGTCGACACGCAAGGCCGGGGTCAAAACCAGCCGTTCAGGTGCCGCGGCGCGCGCAATTTTGCCCGCGTCGCGATGCGCGACCAGATTGCGGACAGACGATACTAACGCATCTATTTCATCCGGCTGCGCCATATTCGACATCATCTCACCTGTTGTTTTATCTTGTTGGTTAATCGTAACGGATGACCAAACACAAAACAACAGGCGGGTTAATCGCGGCCTATCGCCTCGAGCACGCGGTCAAGCGCCTGTCCGCGCGACGATGTCGCCGTTGGCGATGTCTTGGCAAGATCGTAATACGCGTTGACGTCATATTGCTGGACCGGCAGGCGCAGATGTTCGGCGGTCATCAGGCCCATGGCGGACAAAACCGCATAGGATGCAATGACTTCATCCACTTGCGCAGAAATGCGATTTGCCTGCGCGTCTAGCAGTTCTTGCTCCGCATTCAGCGTATCCAGCGTCGTGCGCGCACCAAGTGCGGCTTCTTCACGGACACCTTCAAAAGCGACACGCGCCGCGCTGATCTGCTGTTCGGACGCCTGGCGTGATGCGCGTGCGACCTGCAAGGCGGCATAGGCATTGCCGACCTGCTGTTCGATACCGATCCGCGCCAGATGCAGGCCGGAACGGGCCGCATCACGGTTGGCCTGCAACTGGCGAACCTGACTGGAGATCGAACCACCCGCATAAATTGGGCCACCAAGCGTCAAACCGATTTGCGCGGATTCGTCAAAATTGTCATTCACCGAAACCGAGGTATCGAGAGACAAATTAGGCCGGATCGCCGCTTCGCCTCGCTGGATGTTCAGTTCTGCTGCGGCAACCGAATGCTGTACTTCAAGAATCGCAGGATGGTTCCGCACAGCAAATGCCTTGGCCTCGGCCAGCGATTGTGACACGGGCGCTGCGGTGGCGTTGCCTGCCCCGCTGGGCGCGCGGCCCACGGCGGCGGTGTATTCTTCAATCGCGATGGTCAGGTTGCCCTGTGCTGCGGCCAGCAGGCTTTGCGATGCCGCAAGGCGCGCTTCGGCCAAAGACACATCGGTGCGGGTGATTTCACCGACTTCAAAACGGTCGCGTGCGGCCTGCAATTCCTGTGTGATCAGGCGCAGGTTGTTTTGGCGCAGTTCCACAAATTCGCGTTCACGACGGACATTCATATAAGCCTGAACGCCGCGCAAAAGCACATCCTGCTCGACACCACGCAGTGACTGGCGCGTGCTTAGTACAAGCTCTTTCTGGGCCTCGATGGCCAGCCGGTTCGAACCACCATCATATAGCGTCAGCGATGCCGCAATCCGTGCGGTTGTGGCGGTCGTGGTGTTGGGTTGCCCCAATTGCGGCGCGCTGTTGAAATTCCGGGCGGTCGAGATCGACCAGTTAATCACAGGCAAGGTTGCGGCAACTGACTGCGCAACACCTTCATCGGCCGCGCGCAACAAAGCGCGATTTTGGTTCAGCAAACCTGAATTGGTATAAGTAGCGGCCAATGCATCGACCAGATTGTCAGCCTTGGCGACAGGTGCCGCCAATAGAGCCATTATCATTGCCATTCCGGCGACTGCGCTACGTCTCATCATACCGATATCCTTAATAAATCATGATAAAATTGCGACGAGTGCCGCGGTTCGTAAAAAATTGGTCACAGTGCAAAAACTTCAGGTCGTTCAAATCCGTTCAAAACAGGCGCACCGGCATTAAAGCCGAACCGCCAGTTCACGCGTCCGTCCATCTTGTGCCCGACACGCACGACACCCAGCGCGCGTTCGGCAAAAAGACACACAATCCGGCCGCCTTCCCGCAATTGGGCAAGCAAACCGTCAGGCAGGTCTTCGACCGCGCCTTGAATAATAATCAAGTCAAACGGCCCGGACTTTGCCGACCCTTCTGCCAAGGGACCGGCCATCACCGCAGCATTGTCGATGCCAAGACCCGACAACAGGCTTTGCGCCTCTTCTGCGCGTGCCTCGTCATCCTCGACCGCAACGACAAAGTCGCACAAATGGGCAAGAACAGCCGTCGAATACCCCAAGCCGCACCCGATATCGAGCGCCACAAACCCCGGCTGAACGTCAGCCAGTTCCAGCATCTTGGCCAGTGTCCGTGGTTCAAGCATGATCCGGCCATTGCCGATATCAAGGTTTTCCCCGACATAAGCTGCCTCGCGCAGCGCATCGGGCACAAATTCTTCGCGCGGCACGCTAAGCATTGCGTCGATAATCGGAAAACGGGTGACATCAGAGGGGCGCACTTGCGTGTCGACCATCATTGTCCGGCGTGTTGTATAGTCGGTCAAAATCTAAACTCTTTCGTTTAGCTGCATTTTTCGATGTTCGCATATTCCGCAAGAGGCGGCAACAATTGATCACATCTTGACAGCGCCCTTCTTGGCACTCCGCGCAGGCGGAATCACTGCGGGGTCACGGTCAGCGGGCATATGGAAAGGGCTGTCAGGCAATGGAGGCGAGTACCGGAATCGAACCGGTCTACACGGATTTGCAATCCGCTGCATAACCTACCTGCCCACTCGCCAGCCTGGGCGGACCCATACCGGACCTGCGCGCGTGGCGTCAAGCAGATAACACGCGCGGCAAACGCGGTTTTCTTTTGCTACGCGCGGCGATACGGTGCCGATCAGCGTTTTTGTAACGGAAACAACATGCCCCGATCCATTCTGTTTGTGACAGGCACCCGCGCCGATTTCGGCAAGCTGGAACCGCTTGCCAATGCCGCACGCGATGCCGGTTTCACGGTGTCGTTCTTTGTGACCGGCATGCATATGCTGCAAAGCTACGGTCTGACCAAGCTGGAAGTCCACCGGATGACAGGCGTCACGGTGCACGAATTCCTGAACCAGCGCCCCGGCGATCCGCAGGATATGATCCTGGCAAAGACTGTCATCGGCTTTTCCGATTTCATCCACGAACACCGCCCCGATCTTGTGGTCATCCATGGCGACAGGGTCGAGGCGCTGGCGACCGCGCTTGTCTGCGCCACCAATTACATCCGCTGCGCCCATGTCGAAGGCGGCGAGGTCAGCGGCACGATTGATGAAATTTACCGGCATTGTAATTCCAAATTGGCCAGCCACCATTTCGTGTCGTCCGATGATGCTGCAAGGCGGGTGATGTCGCTGGGTGAACAGGCAAGCCACATCCACGCCATCGGTTCACCCGAACTGGATTTCCATGCAGGCCCGTCCGGTGTGACGCTAGCCGCAGTGAAAGAGCGTTACGCCCTGCCCCATGACGACTATGGCATCTGCGTGTTTCACCCCGTCACATCCGAGGCCGCCAGCATGGGTACCCAGGCGCAGGCCCTGTTTGGTGCGCTGCAAGCATCGGGGCGCAATTTCGTGGTCATCGCGCCAAACAACGACCCCGGATCAGAGGCAATTTTTGCGGTGATCGACACATTGCCCAAAGATAGGTTCCGCGTACTGCCATCCATGCGTTTTGCCCATTTCAGCGAGTTGATGAAAAATGCCGCTGTCATGGTTGGCAATTCATCCGCGGGTGTGCGTGAAGCGCCGTTCCTTGGCCTGCCATCGCTTGATATCGGGACGCGGCAGACGAACCGTGCGAAATCCCCTTCGGTGTTTTTTGCAGGTGCAGGTGACATTGTGGCCATCGACCGTTTCCTTGCAGACCAATGGGGCAAGGCCTATCCGCGCCACGACGCCTTTGGCGGCGGATCAGCGGCGGCGCGGTTTGCCGGTGTGCTGGCGGATGCCGGTTTCTGGACCGGATCGTTGCAAAAGACATTTCATGACCACGACACCTAGACGCGGACTGGCCTTGCGCGCCTATCTTGCGGCCAGTCATCTGATTCCACTGGTGGCGGCAAGGGTGCTGGCGCGCAGGCGCAAACGTGGCAAGGAACACCCCACCCGATGGCAGGAAAAGCTTGGTCGCGGGCTGGCACCGCGCCCGGACGGGCGGCTGGTCTGGATCAATGCGGTGGGTCTGGGCGAGGTTATGTCGCTGCGCGGGCTGATCGCACGAATGACAGCAGAGGCCCCCGACCTGCATTTTGTCGTGACATCGACCACCGCCGCATCCGCGCGGGTCTTTGCAGCAAATCTGCCCGCGCGCACGATCCATCAGTTCCTGCCGCTGGATGCTCCCACCTACCGGCGCCGGTTTCTGGATCATTTCCAGCCTGATCTGTGCATCTGGGCCGAACAGGATCTGTGGCCGGGCTTTGTGCATGACTTGCACAGGCGGGGTATCGCGCAGGCCATCATCGCTGCGCGGATGAATGACGCTGCCTTTGCACGGCATCGCAAGGCAGGTGGTCTTTACCGCGACCTTTATGCGATGATGGCACTGATCACGGCGCAGGACAGCACGACCGCGACGCATCTGTCCACGCTTGGCGCACAGCCGCAGATCAGCGGATCGCTGAAACCTGCCGCCCCCCCGCTGTGCTGCGATCAGGGCGCTTTGCAACGCTTGCAGACAGCGATTGGTGCGCGCTTTGTCTGGGCTGTGGCCCCCTCGCATGCGGCGGATGAGGCGGTGGCGATAGCAGCGCATCAAACGTTGCGCGTACAGCACCCTGACGCGCTGCTGATCATCGCACCACGCCATCCTGAACGGCGCGCAGCGATCCTGGCCAATTGCCCCGCGCCGCTGAAATCGCAAGATGCGCTGCCGGGGCCGGATGATCCGGTATGGATTTGCGACACATTCGGCGATCTTGGTCTGGTTTACCGCGTGACGCAGGCCGTGCTGATCGGGGGCACTTTTGATGCCACCCAAGGCCATAACCCGTGGGAGGCCGCCCAACTGGGTTGTGCGATTTTGCATGGGCCGCAGGTTGGCAATTTCGTCCATGACTTTGCCATGCTGAACGCCACAGACGGCGCCATTACGGTCACCGACGCAGCACAGATTGCCGCCGCCCTGACCCAGCGCGATCTGGCGGGCGCAGCCAGCGCAGCCCATGACGCGGCGCAAAATGCTAGCCTTGCGACAGATGCGCTTGCCAAGGACTTGTGCGCGTTGTTGAAGGCACGCCATGACTGACCGTTTTCCCCCGTTCCGCCTGCGGATGGCGCTGCTGATCTACGCGCTGGCGTGGTGGGTACTGTTGCCGGTCGCGGTCGTTTACCTGCGGCTGCGCGCGCGCAAAGACCCCGATTACGGCCTGCATATGGGCGAACGCTTTGGCCTTGCGCGCGCAACTCTGCGCCAGCCGGTCTGGGTACATGCCGTATCCCTGGGCGAAATGCGGTCGGCTACACCGCTGATCCGCGCATTGCTGGAGCAGGGCGAGACTGTGCTGACCACCCATTTCACGCCTGCCGGACGGCGCGAGGCGATACGCGAATTTGGGACCGAGATTGCCGCAGGCCGGGTGCAGGTCGTCTGGGTGCCGTTCGATACAGGCTTTGCCTATGCGCAATTCCTGCGCCGGTTTGCGCCCAAATACGGGCTGGTGATGGAGATCGAAATCTGGCCACGGATGATTATGGCCTGCCGTGCGCGCAGCGTGCCGCTGTTCATGTGCAACGCGCAATATCCGCAGAAAAGTTTCGACAAAGACATGTCCGGCTGGGGCCTGCGCGCGGCCCTGACCGGCGGGTTTGCAGGCGGTTTTGTAAAATCACAGCTTCAGGCCGACCGTTTCGCCGCTGCGGGCATGGCCAATATCCATGTCACAGGCGAGTTGCGCTTTGACCAGCCGATCCCGCACGCGCAACTTGCAGCGGCAGTAAAGCTGCGGGCTAGGCTGACACAAGGCCGCCCGACGTTCACGCTGACCAGCGTCGTGCAAGGCGAGGACGCGATCTATATCGACATGATCCGCCGGACCAAGGACGCGTTTTTTGTCTATGTGCCCCGCGCGCCCGAACGGTTTGACGACGTGGCGGGCATGCTGGCGGATGCCGGTGTGCGCTTTGCCCGACGATCAGAGCTGCTGGATGCAGAGCTAGGTGCCGATACCCTGCCTCAGATCGATGTGCTGCTGGGCGATTCCATGGGTGAGATGTATTTTTATCTCGCGCTTTGCGACCGCGCGATTGTCGGCGGCGGGTTTGTGACCAAAGGCGCGCATAATATCATCGAACCACTGGCCTTGCGCAAACCGGTGATCGTGGGTCCGCATATCTGGACCATCGCCTATCCTGCGGACGAGGCGATTGCAGCAGGCGTCTGTCATCATGTGCAGGACGAGGCGGAACTTCTGGCGGCTGTGACAGCACCGGTTGATGTACCCGAACAGTTGATTGCCGCGTTTTATGCGGATCATGCGGGGGCGGTGGACCGCACGCTGGCCGCTTTGCCGCACGCGCTGGCTGGTCGGCCTGCGCCTGATGGCGCAGTTGAAGCCTCCGGCGGGGATATTTAAGCTCGGACGATGCGGTTTTTGAGGTAGGCTACGCCTGTGCGGACGTCATCGTGAATCGCACCGTTGCGGGGGCGGTCGCGCAGGGTGGTGATCCAATGGTCTTGCGGCAGGTGACGGCGGGCAATGCCGTCCCAGCGCAAGGCGCGCAGGATGGCGTGACCCTTGGGGGGCAAGTGGTCAGGGATTTCGTTATTGTTCAGGACCGCCCAGACACCGGACCAAAGGCGGCCCACCGACCACGGATTATAGCCACCACCACCCAGCACCAGATAACGCGGGGCCATGCTCTGCAGGGCTGCGACCACTGCCCAATGTGCGTTGTTGGACAGGCACAGCCGCGATTGCGGGTCTTCTGTCACGGCATCGGCGCCGCATTGCAAAACGATGGCGTCAGGTCGGAAGCCCTGCACCAGCGGCAGGATCAGTTCGTGCAGGATCAGCGCCATGTCGTCATCGTGCAGCCCTGCCGGAACGGGCAGGTTGAAAACCTGACCCGCGCCCTGATCGGTCAGCGCACCGGTGCGCGGCCAGCGGTTGATTTCATGCGTCGAAATCAGCAGCGTGTCGGGATCATCAGCAAATGCATGTTCTACACCGTCAGGGTGATGCGCGTCGATGTCGATATAGGCGACACGCTGCGCGCCGTTGCGCCGCAGTGACTGGATCGCCAGCACGGGATCGTTGAGATAGCAAAAGCCGTTGGCGCGGTCAGGCAGCCCGTGATGCGTGCCGCCTGCAGGCGAATAGATCACCCCGCCATGGCGCAGCAATTCACCCGCCAGCAACGATCCACCAGCGGCGGTGGCCGGACGGCGGAACATTTCGGTGAACACCGGATTTGACGGGGTCCCAAGGCCATGACGGTTGCGGATATCGTCTGTGACGGTCTGTGCCGCCTCGGCGGTTTGCAACGCTTGAAGGTATTGGGGTGTGTGAAAGCTGGTCAATGCGGCCAGTTTCGCGCGCGGGCTGGTGATGAATTGCGCCGCAGGCAGCCAGCCCAGCGCGCGGGTCAGATCCATTACCGTGGATACACGTGGCACACGCAAAGGATGCCATGCGCCATAGGTCGAGCCACGGTAGATTTCAGCGCCGATAAATTTCGGCGAAGGGCTTGTCGCGGGTGTTTGCACATGCGTAACTTTCGTCATGCAGGGGATGTAAGGCAGATCACGATGGGAACCATGGCGAACATACCTGCACAGCAAATCGCGCTCAAGTTCCGGACCGGTCGCAAGACCGATGTGCGTGCGCAATTTGCCGCCCTTTGCTGGCGCGTCAAGAACGACAATGTGCAGATATGTCTGGTCACCAGCCGCACGCGAGGCCGCTGGATTTTGCCCAAAGGCTGGCCGATGCATAACCAGACCCCGGCAGCCGCTGCCGCCATGGAAGCCTATGAAGAGGCCGGTTTGCGGGGTGACGCGCTGGATATCTGTCTGGGTGTCTATAGCTACGTCAAACCGCTGCGCCACGGCAACGCCCCGATCGTTGCGATGGTCTATCCGGTTCATGTGCAACATGTGCTAAGCGAATGGCCCGAAAAGCACCAGCGCCGGCGCAAATGGTTCAGCCTTGAAAAAGCCGCGCGCAAGCTGGATGAACCGGGCTTGCGCCATATCGTGGCCACGTTCGACCCCGCCAGACTGCGCTGACTTGCAAGCAGGTCTGAAAACCCTAAGTATATGACATCACAGAAAGACTGAGTGTCATGATCCGTTTTCACCTTAAATGCGACCAGAATCACCGGTTTGAAAGCTGGTTTCAGTCAGGCGATGCCTTTGACAAACTGGTTGCCGGCAAAATGGTATCCTGCACGACCTGCGGGTCTACGCTGATTAGCAAATCGGTTATGGCACCGGCGATTGCGACCGCAGCGGCACCTGTCGCACCCGCAGACCCTATTGCAGCCCTTCGCAAAAAAATCGAAAGCACGGCCGATTATGTCGGCCAGTCCTTCGCGAAAGAAGCCCGCGATATGCATGACGGCCTGACCCCCGAACGCCCCATCTATGGCGAGGCCAATCTGGCCGAGGCGCGCAAGCTGGCAGAAGACGGCATTCCTGTCCTGCCGCTGCCTTTTATCCCTGCCAAGAAAGTCAACTGATGCATGTGCTGATTACGGGTGCCAATCGCGGCATCGGCAAGGCGATGCTGGATCAATATCGCGCAGCGGGCGCCGATGTGACCGGCACGCAGCGGGGCATCGGCGGACTGGCAACGATGGACGTGACTGATCCGGCATCTGTCACAGCGCTTGCCACCAGCATGGCCGACACGGCGATTGACCTGCTGGTGTGCAATGCAGGCGTCTATGCTGACAAAGGCCAGTTGTTGGATGACGGTTATCCCCACCAGATGTGGGCGGATGGTTTTGCCACCAATGTCACCGGCGCTTTCCTGACCGTGCAGGCGTTTCTGCCGCATCTGCGCCGCGCGAAAGCAGGCAAGATCGCGATTATCGCATCACAGATGGGGTCCAACACCCGTGCGCCCGGTGGCAGCTATATCTACCGCGCAAGCAAGGCGGCTGCGCTGAACCTTGGGCGCAATCTTGCAACGGACCTGAAGGCCGAAGGTATCAGCGTCGGCATCTATCATCCCGGCTGGGTGCGCACCGATATGGGGGGCGCTGCGGCAGAAATCAGCGTTGAAGAAAGCGCCACTGGCCTGATCGCGCGCTTTGCCGCACTAAGCCCCGCGAATACCGGCTGTTTCGAGACGTGGGACGGCCAGCAGCACCCCTACTAAGCAATTGCGCTTTACGCAGCAGCCCAGTAGACACGCGCGGACAAAATGCCACGGCTGCAAGGATGACCTATGCCCACGCTTGTGATGAAATTCGGCGGCACCTCGGTCGCCAATCTGGACCGGATCGCACGGGCGGCCAAACGGGTCGCTTTGGAAGTCGCCAATGGTTATGACGTGATCGTCATCGTTTCGGCCATGTCGGGCAAGACCAATGAATTGGTCGGCTGGGTATCGGAAACATCGCCGCTTTATGATGCGCGCGAATATGATGCGATCGTGTCATCGGGCGAGAATGTGACAGCCGGGCTGATGGCGCTGCGGTTGCAGGAAATGGATATCCCTGCACGCAGCTGGCAAGGCTGGCAGGTGCCGGTCATCACGACCGATGCCCATGCTTCCGCGCGGATCGAGGAAATCCCTTCCAAGAACATCAACGCCAAGTTTGCCGAAGGCATGAAGGTCGCCGTGGTTGCCGGTTTTCAGGGTGTCAGCACTGCAGGCCGGATCACCACGCTGGGGCGTGGCGGGTCTGATACCACCGCTGTCGCCTTTGCCGCGGCGTTCGGTGCGGAACGGTGTGATATCTACACCGACGTGGACGGTGTCTATACCACCGATCCGCGGATCACGTCCAAGGCGCGCAAGCTTGATAAAATCTCGTTCGAGGAGATGTTGGAACTGGCGTCGCTCGGTGCCAAGGTCCTGCAGACCCGCTCGGTCGAGCTGGCGATGCGCTATAAGGTGCGCCTGCGGGTGCTGTCATCATTTGAAGAACCATCGGACAGCGCCGGAACGCTGGTCTGCGATGAGGAGGAAATCATGGAATCCAATGTTGTGGCCGGTGTCGCCTATTCCCGCGACGAGGCGAAAATGACCCTGATCTCGGTCGCGGACCGCCCCGGTATCGCCGCCGCGATCTTTGGCCCCTTGTCAGAGGCTGGCGTGAACGTCGATATGATCGTGCAGAACATATCAGAGGAAGGGCGCACCGATATGACCTTTTCCTGCCCCGTCGATCAGGTGATGCGCGCTGAAAAGGCGATGAACGATGCCAAGGCATCGGGCGCGATCAATTTCCACGATCTGGTCGCTGACGAAGGTGTCTGCAAGGTCAGCGTTGTCGGGATCGGCATGCGCAGCCATACGGGTGTCGCGGCCAAGATGTTCAAGGTGCTCTCGGCTGAGGGGATCAACATCAAGGTCATTACAACTTCCGAGATCAAGATTTCTGTGCTGATCGACAGGAAATACATGGAACTTGCCGTGCAGGCCCTGCATGATGCATTCGAATTGGACAAGGCGGCCTGATCGGTTTGATCGGTTCGCCGGATAACGGGGGACCCATGCCGGAACGGTTGGAAAGCGAAAGCCGCAAGCTGCTTGGCCGCTTGCGCGAAGCCTTGGCAAGCGACAGCGAAGGTCAGGCACGGCTGAACCGTGTCGTGGACCTGATCGCATCGTCGATGCAGGCCGAGGTATGTTCGATCTACCTGTTCCGCGACGCCGAAACGCTCGAGCTTTGCGCCACACAAGGTCTGGAACAGGATTCGGTCCACCAGACCCGCATGCGCCTTGGCGAAGGTCTGGTTGGGCGCACCGCGAAAAGCGGCAGCATCGTCAACACCGCCAATGCCCCTGCCGAAAAAGGCTTCCGCTACATGCCCGAAACGGGCGAGGAACGCTATTCATCCTTCTGCGGCGTCCCGATTCAGCGGTTGGGCGATGTGCTGGGTGTGCTCGTCGTGCAGACCAAAACCGAACGCGTGATGACCCCGGACGAGGTTTATGCCCTCGAAATCGTCGCCATGGTGATCGCCGAAATGACCGAACTGGGCGCCTTTGTGGGCGAAGGCGCGGCGCTGTCGGCGCTGCACCAGAAACCTGTCGTGTTCCGTGGCACGATGGCGCAGGAAGGCACCAGCGCGGGCAAGGTTTACCTGCACGAACCGCGTGTCGTGGTCACAAACCCGATCTCGGACGATCCCGAAGGCGAAAAGGCCCGCCTGAACGAAGCGGTCGAAGTCTTGCGCAAATCGGTCGACAATATGCTGCTGGGTGCGCGGTCAGTGGACGCCGAACAGGGGCAGGTATTGGAAGCCTATCGCATGTTCGCCAATTCCAGCAGCTGGATGCGGCGGATGCAGGACGATGTCCAAAGCGGACTGTCAGCCGAAGCCGCCGTCGAGAAAGAACAATCCTTGGCCCGTGCGCGGCTGTCGAAATCGCCTGATCCATACCTGCGCGAACGCCTGCACGATCTGGACGATCTGTCCAACCGCCTGCTGCGCATCCTGACCGGACAGGGCGAGGATCGCAGCGACATGCCCGACGATCCGATCCTTGTCGCGCGCAATATCGGCCCCGGTGAATTGCTGGAATATGGCAAGAAACTGCGCGGCATCGTGCTGGAAGAAGGCAGCGTTGGCAGCCATGCGACTATCGTCGCCCGCGCCTGGGCCATCCCGCTTGTGATTAACGCCAAAGGCATCACCCGCGAGGCGTTGAACGGCGACACGATCCTTGTCGATGGCGATCAGGGCATCGCGCATTTGCGGCCCGATGAAACGGTGCAAAATGCGTTCCGCGACAAAATCGCCATGCAGGCGCGTGCGCAGGAACGCTATGCCTCGATCCGTGATCTGCCAGCGGAAACCAAATGCGGCAATTTGATATCCTTGCAGATGAACGCAGGGCTGATCGCTGATCTCCCATCGCTTGAAGGGTCTGGCGCTGACGGGGTGGGACTGTTCCGCACCGAACTGCAATTCCTGATCCGCAACCAGATGCCGCAACGGGGCGAGCTTTCGGCGCTCTATGACCGCGTGCTGAATGCCGCTGACGGGCGGCGCGTGGCGTTTCGCACACTGGATATCGGGTCGGACAAGGTGCTGCCCTATATGAAACCCAATGACGAACCCAACCCGGCAATGGGCTGGCGGGCGATCAGGGTCGGCCTTGATAAACCCGGCGTTTTGCGGATGCAGTTGCAGGCGTTGTTGCGCGGGTCTGCCGGACGGCCTTTGGCGGTGATGTTCCCGTTTATCACGCAAATTTCCGAATTTCGTGCGGCAAAGGCGGAAATGGACAAAGCGGTGGACCGTGAAATCCGGCTTGGCCATCCGATCCCCGCCAAGATCGAAGTGGGCGCAATGCTGGAAACCCCGTCACTGGCCTTTGCACCGGATGCATTCTTTGAAGAGGCAGATTTCATCTCGATCGGTGGCAACGATCTTAAGCAGTTTTTCTTTGCCGCTGATCGTGAAAACGAACGGGTGCGCAGGCGCTATGACACGCTTGACGTCAGCTTTCTGGCGTTCTTGCAGCATGTAATCGACCGTTGCGCAGCCACAAACACACCACTGTCATTCTGTGGCGAAGATGCGGGCCGCCCAGTCGAGGCATTGTGTTTTGCCGCCCTTGGCCTGCGCACCCTGTCGATGCGCCCCGCGTCGGTCGGGCCAGTCAAGCATATGCTGCGCCGTGTCGATCTGACCGAGGTTAAGGATGTGATGGATGCCGCCATCGCCAAAGGCGACCAATCCGTGCGCCGCGCCGTCAGCGACTGGCTGGTCTATCAGGTCTGAGGCAGGCGCGATGCCGCCAGAACGCGGTGGAATTCATCCAGCACCGCAGATTCGCCATGTGCGCGGGCCAGTTGGCGCAGGCCAAAATGCACATGGGCCAAGGCCACATAATAATTCACAAAGGCATAATTGGTGCCAGCACCCGCCACAGCGCCCAGCACAGGCACCGTCTGTGCCGCCAGTTTCTGCGACAGGACAGCCGCGAATTTCGGCGCGACACGGCTAATCAGCGTATTGACTGCCGCACCCGAAAGGCTCAGCCGCGCACCGATAAAGGCGGTATCGACACCGTCATCCGCCTTGTCCGGCCCGCCTGATCCGAACACCGACAGGCATTCCATCCGTGTCTCGTCGGATGCGGGGTCTTCGCCGTATTCGGCTGCCACATGCAGCACTGCGCGAAAGATCAGCGTGGTCGCGACAGGCAATTCAGCCAGCGCGGTGGGCAAACCGCCAAAACCGCCGATCGCCCCGGACATGGTGCCCATCACGCGGTGCGCCTGATCGGACCCGAACCGTTTGCCCATACCGCCCCGCGACAAGGCCGCGACGTCATAACTGCGATGCAAGGCGATCCGTGTGACGTCATTCAACTGGTCACGCAAAGATTTG
>PUNR01000290.1 GCA_003551805.1 Loktanella sp. | reverse complement strand
TTTTGTGCGGCGATCCGGTCAAGCAGGTTGTCGGGCAACATCGCCTTGATCGCCTCCAGCAGCAATTCGTCAGGCAGATCAAGGGTGTCGGTCTGATCCTGATCGTCGCTGTCGGGCTGGTCGGGTTCGGGGGCTTCTGGTTCTTCTTCGTCGCTGCCCGGTATTTGCGTGGCGCGATGGGCAAGCACTAGAACGCAGGCGATTTCCACGTCATCGGCATCGACCGTCATCTTGCCCAGCAAGGCGGCATGGGCCTTGGCCGCGCGCAGCGCGAACAAGGGCGCGCGCAGGCTGTCGATACCGAATTGCGCGGCGATGCGTGTCAGTTGTTCACACAAATCATCGGGAACGGCGACTTGGCGCAGATGGGTGATCGCGGCGGATGGGTCAAAATCGTCGGGCAGAGTGGCCTCGGTCACGCTGACCTCTGACAGATCGGCGGCAAAGGCCAGCCGTTCGGTCAGTTTCGGGTTCAGCACCTCGTCCGGTTCGGCCCCTTCGTCCAGCGCGATCAGTCGGTGAGTGGTGCCTGCATCCAGCACCATCGCCAGCCGTGCGGCCAATTGCGTTGTCGTGCGTTCCGCCATGGTCAGGATCACCGTGCCGGGGCGCGATAACAGACCTTGTTCCTGAACGAATTGCCCTGTCGCCAAAGTCGCCGACAGGTCCAGTCCGCCGAACAAAGCCTCGTCCGAGATTGCAGGGTGGATGCGGTGCTGTGCGCCCTTTAGCCATCCCAGCATTGCCGTCAGTCTGTCGCGCACCGGCCCTGACCTAGCGCGCAAGGCCATGCCCCCCAATGCGGGATCAATCGCCAAAAGCTGCAAGGCCAGCACGGCGCGGTGCCATGTTGCGCTAGCCAAGGGTTTCTTCCACGATCCGCGCAACGCGGGTGCCGCTGCCTGCCTCGTCCAGCGGATCGCGGCGCAGGCGGTGGCGCAGGGCCATCGGTGCCATGTCTTTCACATGCGCACGGGTCAGTGCGGTGTCGTTGCGCCACGCGGCATAGGCGCGGGCGGCTTTCAGCAGCGTCAGTTCGCCGCGCAACCCGTCCGACCCTAACGCAAGGCACAATTCGGCCACGTCATGCAGCGTCTTGTCGGCGGTTTTCAACTGCGTCAGCGCCTTGCGCGCGGTCAGTATCCGGTCGCGGATCGCCGCATCCTCGGCCTGCCAGCGCAGCATGAATGCAGTGTTGTCATTGTCGAATGCATCGCGGCGTTTGATGACCTCGACCCGCGTGGCGATATCCTTGGGTGAAGCCACCTCGACCGACAGGCCGAAACGGTCCAGCAGTTGCGGGCGCAATTCGCCTTCTTCGGGGTTGCCGGACCCGACAAGCACAAACCGCGCGGCATGACGGATCGACAATCCTTCGCGCTCCACCACGTTTTCACCCGATTGCGCCACGTCCAGCAGCAGATCGACGATGTGATCCTCCAGCAGGTTCACCTCGTCGATATACAGATACCCCCGATTGGCGCGGGCCAGCAGACCTGGTTGAAACGCCTTCTCGCCCTTGGTCAGCGCCTTTTCGATATCAAGCGCGCCTGTCACCCGATCCTCTGTCGCGCCAAGCGGCAGATCGACGACGGGGGTCGGCATTTCCACCAGCGTTTCAGTGTCTAACACAGCCCAATCGGGCACATCTGCGGGTTTGGCGCTGTTCACGGGACATCCCTGCACCGCCATGATCGGCGGCAGCAAAGCGGCCAACGCGCGCACGGCGGTGGATTTGCCGGTGCCACGGTCGCCGAACACCAGCACGCCACCGATGGACGGGTCAATTGCCGTCAGGATCATGGCTTGTTTCATTTCTTCCTGACCGACGATGGCGGAAAAGGGGAATGGCTGTTTCATGCGGCCTCTGATCTGGCAAGTGGTGAGATGCCGTTCCACCTTCCGGCATCGGAATGCACAGCAAAACGGGCGTAAAGTTCTTCGCTGAACCAGCCTTCATCGCGTACGGCGCGGATTGCTTCGGCATGTGGGCCGGTGCGGGCGAAGCCGGCCATCGCAGCCTCGGACGGCCAGATGGAAAAGGTGACCTGATGCAGCATCGGCACCTCGCCGATGCCGATTTTGAACATCACGTTGGTGTCCTTGCCAATCATCGCCGAGATATTCGGCACGCGACCCCAGAACCGCGCCAGAATACGGGGTTTGATCGTCGCGCGCGTCAGTGCGGCCAATGGTCCTAGCGTTGTGGCGGGTCCGGGGTGAAACGGTTCTTTGCCGGACCATTGCCCGCGCGCTGTCTGGGGTTCCAGAAACACGGTCCAATGTTCGGCGGCACGCCTCATGTAGGTCGCGAAAACCCCCGATGTGGTGCGTGCCTTGGCGGTGTCAATATCGGGCCATGTGGCAAGAATTGCGTAAACGGCGGTATTTGGAACGGGGGTAAACCCTTCACCAGTGCCGGACCCGCAAAGTTTCCAGAAACCAATATCGGGCGTGCGCGACAGGGGCCAGCGTGCCCCGCCCATCATCGTCAGCGCCCAAGCCCGCGCCAATGGCCCGGCAAAGCGGAAAAACGACAATGTGACGATCTGGGTCAAAGGGGAATAAACCTGCGCTTGTGTCAACTTAGTCTGACATAGGCCCCATCTTTTGGGAAGGGCATGTAGATAATATTTGTCAACTTTGGTTTACACATCTACTGTGGTTGTATGTTTACACCTGATCAAACCGATTCAAATGCAGCCATCGTGATTGGCGCGGGGCTTGGCGGCCTTGCTGCCGCGATGCGGCTGGGCGCCAAGGGCTATGCTGTCACCGTTCTGGACCGGCTTGACCTGCCTGGTGGGCGGGGGTCGTCCGTCACGCAAGACGGGCATCGTTTCGACCTTGGCCCGACCATCATTACCGTACCGCAGGTTTATGAGGATTTGTGGCGCGCCTGTGGCCGCGATTTCCACAAGGATATCAGCCTGCGCGCGATGGACCCCTTTTATGAAGTCCGCTGGCCCGATGGGTCTACCTTTACTGCCCGACAGGACACGGACGCGATGCTGGCCGAGGTTGCACGCCTTAGCCCGGCCGATGTCGCCGGTTACAAGCGTTTCCTGAAAGACAGCGAAGAATGCTACAAGGTCGGGTTCGAAGGCATGGTCGCCCAGCCGATGAACAAGATCTGGGAAACGATCAAGGTGCTGCCGGAATTCGTGCGCCTGCGTGCCGATCGGTCGATCCTTGGCCTTGCCAAGGCACGGGTCAAGGATGCCCGCCTGCGCATGGCCTTGTCATTCCATCCGCTGTTCATCGGGGGCGATCCGCGCAAGGTGACGTCGATCTATTCGCTCGTCGCATATCTCGAAAAAACCTATGGCGTGCATTACGCGATGGGCGGCGTGCAGGCGATTGCCAACGCAATGGTCAGGGTGATCCACGCGCAAGGTGGCAACGTCCGCCAGAATGTAGAGGTCGACGAAGTCCTGATCGAAAACGGTGCCGCCAAAGGCGTGCGTCTGAAAGACGGCAGCGTTATCAACGCGCCGCTGGTCGTCAGCAATGCCGATGCGGGGCACACCTATCAACGCCTTCTGCGCAACCATCCGCGCAAACGCTGGACTGACAGGAAACTGAAATCCCGCCGTTGGTCGATGGGCCTGTTCGTGTGGTATTTCGGGACCAAAGACACCGCCAAGATGTGGCCCGATGTCGGCCATCATACGATCACCAACGCCCCCCGTTATGAAGGACTGCTGCGCGATATCTTCATCAAAGGTAAACTGTCCGACGACATGAGCCTTTATATCCACCGCCCCGGCGTCACCGACCCCAGCGTTGCACCCAAGGGTGACGATACCTTCTATGTCCTGTCGCCTGTGCCGCATCTGGGGTTTGACACTCCGGTCGATTGGAAAAAGGAACGCGACATCTACAAGGCCAAGGTCATGGCCGAGGTGGAAAAGACCATTCCCGGTTTCGCCGAACGGATCAGCACCGAAATGATCCTGACACCCGAAGATTTCCGCGACCGGTATCTGTCGCCCAACGGGTCGGGTTTCTCGATTGAACCCCGCATCCTGCAATCGGCCTATTTCCGCCCCCATAACATCAGCGAAGAAGCGCGCGGTCTGTTTCTGGTCGGCGCAGGCACCCATCCCGGTGCCGGTGTCCCCGGCGTGATTTCCAGCGCCGAGGTGCTGGCCAAACTGGTCCCCGATGCACCCGTGCAAATGCCATTGAAGGTTGCAGCAGAATGATACGACCTGACGATCTGGCCCATTGTCACAATGCGATCCGTCACGGGTCATTGTCGTTTCATGCGGCGTCAAAGCTGTTGCCTGCTTCGGTCCGTGACCCTGCGCTGGCGCTTTACGCTTTTTGCCGTCTGGCCGATGACGAAGTGGACGAAGGCACCCATCAGGCTGGTGCTGTCCTGCGCCTGCAGGAACGGCTGGACCTTGCCTATGCGGGCCGCCCGCGCAACGCGCCCGAAGACCGCGCCTTTGCTGCGATTA
>PUNR01000317.1 GCA_003551805.1 Loktanella sp. | reverse complement strand
CCCGCTGGGACCTTGCCCGATTTGACGCCGATGTGCGCCAGTCCCAAGCCTGCCGCTGGGTCGTCTACGAGGCTTTGCGCAACGGCGATTTTTATCCGTGGGATTACCAACCACTGCAAAAAGCGTCCGAACGGTACATGCGCAACCACATGGACCTGAACGTGCTTGAAGAAAACCAACGCTTTCCCCGCGGGGAATAGCCCAAAACCTTCCCCGCGGGGAAGAAAACCAGAAATCTTCCCCGCGGGGAAGATCATCGTCAGAGCCCAAATATCCCCGCCGGAGGCATAAAAGTCATGAATATCCAACCCACAGCCAGCCATTTCATTGATGGCGCTTACGTCGAAGACACAAGCGGCGAAGAAATCCCCGTCATCTACCCCTACACGGGCGAGGTGATCGCGACGCTCCACGCCGCCACGCCAGCGATCATCGCGCAGGCGCTTGACGCTGCGCGCCGCGCGCAAAAGGAATGGGCGGGTTGGACTGGCACGGAACGTGGCCGCGTGCTGCGCCGCGCCGCCGATATCATGCGCGAACGCAACCACGAACTATCGGTGCTGGAAAGCTATGACACCGGCAAACCCTATCAGGAAACCAGCGTCGCCGACGCCATCTCTGGCGCGGACAGTCTGGAATATTTCGGCGGTCTGGCCGGCAGCATCACCGGCGAATATATCCCGCTTGGCGATGATTTCGTCTATACCCGCCGCGAACCTGTGGGGGTTTGTGTCGGCATCGGCGCGTGGAACTACCCCACGCAAATCGCCTGCTGGAAAGGCGCACCTGCGCTGGCCTGCGGCAATGCGATGGTATTCAAGCCGTCCGAAACCACGCCGCTTTGTGCGCTGAAAGTCGCGGAAATCCTGTACGAGGCGGGCGCACCTGCGGGCGTCTACAACGTTATTCAGGGCTATGGCGCCGTCGGTGCCGCGCTGATATCGGACCCGCGCGTGGACAAGGTATCGCTGACAGGCTCGGTCGCGACAGGCCGTAAGGTCTATGCCACTGCCGCCGAAGGCATGCGCCATGTGACGATGGAACTGGGCGGCAAATCACCCCTCGTGATCTTTGACGATGCCGATCTGGATGCGGCTGTGTCCGGCGCGATCATTGGCAATTTCTATTCCTCGGGGCAGGTCTGTTCCAACGGCACGCGTGTATTCGTGCAAAAAGGGATCAAGGACGCCTTTCTTGCCCGCCTGACCGAACGCCTGAAAGGTGTCGTGATGGGCGACCCGCAAGACCCTGCAACAAATTATGGCCCGATGGTCACCGAACGCCAGCGCGACATCGTCGAAGGCTTCATCGCCAAAGGCCGCGCCGAAGGCGCGCGGCTGGTCACAGGTGGCACACGTGCCGACCTGCCGGGGTTCTTTCTGCATCCCACGGTCTTTGCCGATGTCACTGACGACATGACCATCGCACGCGAAGAAATATTCGGCCCCGTGATGTCCGTGCTGGATTTCGACACCGAGGAAGAGGCGCTCGCCCGCGCCAATGACACGCCCTACGGTCTTGCCGCCGGTGTGTTCACCGCCGACCTGACCCGCGCCCACCGTATGGCCGCAGGGTTTCAGGCAGGCACCTGCTATATCAACACCTACAACGACGCACCCGTCGAGTCGCCATTTGGCGGCAACAAGCTGTCCGGCGTGGGCCGTGAAAATTCCAAGGCGGGGATCGAACATTACAGCCAGATCAAAAGCGTCTACGTCCGCATGGACAAGCTGGAGGCACCGTACTGATGCAAGCTGATTACGTCATCGTCGGCGCCGGTTCTGCCGGTTGCGCCATCGCGTACCGTCTGGCCGAGGCGGGACAAAACGTGCTGATTATCGAACATGGCGGGTCCGATCGCGGCCCGTTCATCCAGATGCCTGCCGCGCTCTCTTATCCGATGAACATGAAGATGTACGACTGGGGCCTGAAATCCGACCCCGAACCACATCTGGGCGGGCGCGAACTGGTGACGCCGCGCGGCAAGGTGATCGGCGGGTCATCCTCGATCACCGGGATGATCTATGTGCGTGGCCATGCGCGCGACTTTGACCATTGGGCCGAAAGCGGCGCGCAGGGCTGGGGCTATGCCGATGTGCTGCCCTATTTCAAACGGATGGAAAACTGGCACGACGGCGGGCATGGCGGCGACCCCGCATGGCGCGGCAATGACGGGCCGATGCATATCACCCGCGGCCCCCGCAAAAACCCGCTGACCCGCGCCTTTGTCGAAGCAGGGCGTCAGGCGGGCTATCCTGTCACCCCCGATTACAACGGCGAACAGCAGGAAGGGTTCGGCCCTTTCGATTCCACGATCTACAAAGGCCACCGCTGGTCCGCCGCCAGCGCCTATCTGCGCCCCGCCCTGACGCGGCCCAACTGCACGCTGACCCGCGCCTTTGCCCGCCGCGTCATCATCGAGGATGGCCGCGCCACCGGCGTCGAAGTCTCGCGCGGCAAAAAGATCGAGGTGATCCGCGCCAATAAAGAAGTGATCATCGCCGCTTCATCGCTGAATTCGCCCAAGCTGCTGATGCTGTCGGGCATCGGCCCTGCGGCGCATTTGGCCGAACATGGTATCCCTGTCGTGGCCGACCGTGCGGGCGTGGGGCAAAACCTGCAAGATCATCTGGAACTGTACATCCAGCAGGCCGCGACCAAGCCAGTGTCGCTGTTTTCCTACTGGAACCTGCGCGGCAAGGCGCGGATCGGGGCGGAATGGTTGTTGTGGAAAACCGGCCTTGGATCGTCGAACCAGTTTGAAAGTGCCGGTTTTATCCGGTCGCGGGCAGGGGTCGATTACCCTGATATCCAGTTCCATTTCCTGCCCATCGCCGTCAGCTATGACGGCAAGGTCGCCCCGGAAGGGCACGGGTTTCAGGCCCATGTCGGCCCGATGCGGTCCGCCTCGCGCGGGCAGGTCACGCTGCGATCGGCCGACCCGAACGATAACCCGCGCATCCGGTTCAACTATATGTCCGACCCGCAAGACTGGATCGATTTCCGGCAATGTATCCGCCTGACGCGCGAGATTTTTGCGCAGCCTGCCTTTGACGAATTCCGCGGCGCTGAAATCCAGCCCGGTGAGGCCGCACAAACCGACGAGGCGCTTGACGCCTTTATCCGCGACCACGCCGAAAGCGCCTATCATCCCTGCGGCACCTGCAAGATGGGTGCGGCAGATGACCCGATGGCGGTGGTCGATCCACAAACCCGCGTCATCGGGGTGGACGGGCTGCGTGTCGCCGACAGTTCGGTCTTTCCGCGCATCACCAACGGCAATTTGAACGCGCCGTCGATCATGGTCGGTGAAAAGGCCGCTGATCATATCCTGCAACGCCAGCCCTTGGCCCCTGCGAACGACCAGCCGTGGATTCACCCTGACTGGCAGACCAGCCAGCGATGATGTTAACACTTTCTTAACCTTCGTTAACAAAACGTATTGATCGGCTGCGCCTGCGTCGCTACGCGGGGGCATGTTGAAAATTATGACCCTTCTGGCACTGATGCTGGCCAGTGCTGCACATGCCAATCCCGCTGGCACGATCCGCGTCATTGATGCCGACACAATTGATGTCGGCGGCGACCGCGTGCGGCTTTTCGGGCTGGATGCACCTGAAATCGGACAGCCATGTGTGCTTGGCGGTCAGACCATCGACTGCGGGCGCTGGGTGTCCGATCTGGTCAAGGCTCGGTTCGAAGGGCGCAACGCGCGTTGCACCACCCGCGACATCGACCGCTACGGGCGGCAGGTTGCCACCTGTGATGTCGACGGGGTGGATATGGGGTCTGTGATCGTCACCGAAGGGTGGGCGATTGCCTACCGGCGCTATTCGGAGATCTATGATCTGGACGAAAAAGCCGCCGCTGTCGCAGGGCGCGGCCTTTGGGCTGCGGCGATGGACGACCCCGAGGCCTACCGCGCAGCCAGCAATGCCGCCCCCGCGGCACCGGCTGGCGCTTGCAACATCAAAGGCAATATTTCCAGCAACGGGCGCATCTACCACCGCCCCGGCAACCGCGATTATGATCGCACTGTGATCAACGAGGCGCAGGGCGAACGCTGGTTCTGTTCCGAGGCAGAGGCCCGCGCCGCAGGCTGGCGCGCTGCGCGGAATTGATCAAGGTCAAGGTCTGACCACCGGTTCACGGCTAGAGGTCACGGACCAGTCGAAAAGGATGTGCAATGATCAAGTCGCCACAGACACTGTCCACCAGTCGTCCCGTCTTTGGTGGCGCGTTTGACATAAAGACGGTCAGCCGCAGCCAGATCACGGAAATCGCGGGCAGGTGCCACAATACCAACCGTGCCATTCAAACTGCTGAAGACGCACGCCTGATACAATTGCGCAAGACACGGCTGGCGCTAAAACATGCTATCGCCGCAGCCCTGCGTGACGGCTGATCAGACGTTTTCGCCGTTCTCGACCGTTTCCTGAAACCGTTCGAAAAACTGGTCTGCCATCTTT
>PUNR01000200.1 GCA_003551805.1 Loktanella sp. | reverse complement strand
CGGATCATGTGGCAACAGCGCGGGCCCAAGCACAGCCAGCAACACCAGCGCCAGCATCAGCAACAGCCCTGCCCGCCCCTGACGGTGCTGCCAAAGCGCAGTCAGCAGACCGTCTGGGGCGGCGATGCGGGTGCGCGGCCATGCGCCTCCTGCCGTCAGCCGGATCATGTTTGCGCCCCTTGCCCGCGCAGACGCGGATCAAGCCATAGCGCGGCAAGATCGATCAGCAGGCTGGCGCCAACATAGGCCAGCACAGCCAGCAGGACAAAGGCCTGTATCACCGGCACGTCGCGCACCGACAGCGCCATCAGCACATGTTCGCCCAGACCGGGCCAAGTGAAAATCACTTCGATCACCGGACTGCCACCGATCAGCCCGCCGATGCTGATACCGACCGCCGTCAGAAAAGGTAAAGCGGCACCGGGCAGCGCCTGCCGCGTCAGGATGCGCCCTTCGGATGCGCCACGTGCGCGGGCGACATCAGCATGGCCCTGTGCCATCTGCGCAAGCAAGCCTGCCCGCAAAAGCTGGGTCCACCCTGCCGCGCGGTCAATGCCGATGACCATGGCCGCGATTACCAGCGTGATGCCAGCCCCGCCCGACAGCACCCGCCCCAGCCCCATGCCAACCACGACGAATTGCATGACAAGCAAGGCCAAAACGAATGACGGCAGCGCCGCCATCATCCGTGTATAGGCTAACACCAGACGGTCCGGCCATCGCCCGACCCAGCGGGCGGCCACCAGCGCCAGTGCCAGTGACCAGACGACCGAAATGGCAAGCCCTGTCCCCACAAGGCGCAGTGTCGCTGGCAGGCGTGCGGCGATTTCAGCCATCACGGGCTGGCCTGTGCGCCACGAGAACCCGAAATCTCCGGTCAGCACGCCGCGCAACCACACCAGATACTGTTGCCACAGCGGCAGGTCCGTCCCCAACTGCGCGCGCAATGCTGCGATCTGTTCCAGCGTCGGCTCTTCAATCCGCCGCGCGGCTAGGATCATGTTCACCGGATCACCGGGCGCAAGTGGCATCATCGCCCAGACCAGCAGGCTCGCGCCCACGACAGACAGACCCGCCTGTATGATCTTGGCCGCAGGGGCGCGGGCGACGGATCGCCAGCGCCGCTGTGTTATGGTCGCTGCGTCACTCACAAGGGGCCGTCTGCCACGAGATGTGATACAGCGCATAGCCCGGCTGATAGCAGGCATAACGGTCGTTCACGATCACCCGGCCCTTGTGAATGTTGAAGGCAAAGGCATAGGGGTCTTCGTCCCACAGGATCGTCTGGATACGGTGCAGCATGGCCAGCCGCGCGTCGGGGTCGGCCTCGGTCGCGAGCGCCTGCACGGTGGCGTTGATTTCGGCGTTGTCATAGCCACCATAGTTGCGGCGTGCCCCCGGCAGCAGATAAGCGTCAAGGAAGGTCTGCACCTTGCCATAACCAGCCGTGCCGGAACTGACCATTGCTATGTCCCACTGTGTGTCGGGTGCCAGCAGCGCATCGTTGATCCCGTCAAAGGACACAACATTCACGGCAATACCGGCCCGCGCCAGCTGTGCCTGCACAGCGGTGGACAGGGGCACCAGATCGGGCTGTTGCGGATAGATCGCCAATGTCACCTCCAGCCGTGCGCCATCCTTGCTGCGCATACCGTCCGGCCCTGCTTCCCAGCCAGCGGCGTCAAGCATCATGGCCGCTGCCTCTGGATCGGTGCTGTAGTTTTCCAGCGCGAAAGGCAGATTTGCGGCATAGAATGACGTCGCTTGCCCCAGACCGCCACGGAATACATCGTCGGCGATTTCGCGGTAATCGACGGCGTGCAACACCGCGCGGCGCACATCAACGTCGGCCATGACCCCCGTCTTGACGTTCATGAACCCGATGAAACCTCCCGTGCCCAGTGCACCAATGTTGAAATGGACCCCCGGCGTCGCATCGACTGCGGGCCGTGCGGCAAGCGGCGGGTAAAGCGCGATATCCGCCTCGTCGTTCTGCACAGCCAGAATGCGAGCGTTGGGATCTGCAACAAAACTGACGGTCAGGGCCGGCAGCGCCGGTGTGCCTTGCCAATAGCCGTCATAGGCGGTCGCGGTCATTGCCTGATCGGTCAGCGCAGTGACTTCGTAAGGGCCGGTATAGATGCCCGCCCCAACAAGTGCGGGCCAGTCTTCATCCACCGCTGCAACGGCGTCCGCATCAAGGATCAGGAACACTGCCTCGTCGGCCAGCACGCCGGGCACTTCGGGCCAAGGGGCGGTCGTGGTCAGCGTAATTTCCAGCGGGCCGGTGACGCTAAAGCTGGCATCATCCGGCACGGCACCCTGCGCGCTGCTGGAATGGTCCAGCGCCGCCGTGATTGCGGCAACGACGGCAGCGGCATCAACAGCCTTGCCGTTCTGGAACGACAGCCCGTCACGCAGGGTCAGAACCCATGTCAGCGGGTCGGTGTTGGTCAGGCTTTCTAGCAGCCACGGGTGATGCTGGCCGTCGTCGCGGAATTGCATCAACAATTCGGCCTGCCCGAATTCTTGCATCCAGAAACCGTCTTCCCACGGGTTCATACTGCCGATGGTGAACGATGTGGCAATGCGCAATTCGGGATGGTCCGACTGCGCCTGTAGCGGCAAAGCGCATGTCAGCGACAGCGCAAAGGCAGCAAGCAAACTGCGGCGCGCAAACAAGGGTGAAAGCATCAATTTTTCTCTTTCATGGTTAGACAAGTTCAGGAATTGACCGCACTGCGCGGAACAAGTCGTTGGGCCAGCCGCAGATGGGGCAGATCGCCCCCCTTGCCGATTACCTCGCAGACGAGCGCGCGTAAGGCGTCCTCGTCCGGAATGGCGAACCAGAGGTTGCGAGGATAAAGCGCAAGGACCGGTCCCTGATTACAGGGGAACAGGCAGCCTGTGGTGGTTGTCAGACACCGGTCGGACAGCCCTTGTTCGGTCAGCATCGCCTTGAGTCGTGCCAGCAAGGTACCGCCACCGCGAAAGGCGCAGCGCGGTCCGGTGCAAACAAGGATATGGGTGTCGTGGTCGGGCACAAACTGCCAGCCCGGCTTGCCCAGACTGGGCTTTGCAAGACCGCCGTCGCGCACACCAGATCGCAAGGCGTTTGCAATAAGTCCCTCTGCAGCGAGAGCGGGGTCCGGCACATCGGCAAGGTCAATTGCCATCCCTTGCGCTTCGGTGTGGGCAAAATGGGCAACTGCGCCGGGCAGCCATGCCATAATGTTGGCAGCCATCGGAAATCCGACTGGTTGCACCCTGACACGCATCGCGCCACTGTCACGCACGGTGCGCAACGCTGTCACCAGATCGGTGCCGCCCCCTTCCAGCCGGATCGCGGTGACCGGCCCACCGAATGCGGCACCACCAGCATCGCGCAGGGCCGCCAAATAGCGCGCTTCGTCAGCGGCGGACAGGCTGGGTTGCGACAGGCACAGGATCAGGTGATCGGTGGATTGGTCGGATGCCAAGGTCATTGCAGCACCGCCGGAACAGGGCGCAGATTGATCATGCCGCGCACGCAAAAGGCTGAACCAAAACCGCATCGCTGGCCCAGATGCGGGCGATGCGCCGTAAGTGAAAATGTATTATGCCTATCCGCCGGGGCGGTTGCTTGTCTTGTCTTCATGATCCCTGCCATGCCCTCCGCATAAGGACGGAGCATGGAAAAGTCTGACAAGGACCGGTGGCGGGTTGCGCCGGTGGATCATCTTCAGCCTCCTCCGGACACCCCGCCCGGGTCGAGTTACGTTGAAGATGGCAGGTCTCCTGACTTGCGGGTCGTGGCTTGCCTGCGCCTTCCCGCCCTTTCGGGGGCAGTGGTCATCGCAGGGTCGCTCACCGCTTACAGTTGCGGGGGCAGTCACGGATTTGGCGGCTGATGCCTACACCTTCACCGTATTCCCTTTTCATCCAGCGCAGATTTACACCCTGCCGGAACCATCGGTGTATGAAATTTCATACTCAGGATCATACGTCAAGCACCGCAACGCCGTGTGGTCGCGGTTTATGGCAATGATCCGTGGTCTTTTTCCTGTCCGTCTTCATGTGTTTTGAAAATGTTATATTATAACACTTTGCGACCTGCAATCTGCTTAATTGCAAAAAAAGCAAATGACGCCCGTCCACAGGCTGGATCAGGCTTTGGCACGGTCTGACTGTATGCCGGACAGGGTCAGGATTTCAGGTAATAAATAACACCACCTGCGCTGCAGGGCTCTAGATGACGGAAGCAGCCTGAAATCGGGAAACAGGCGCGGCTTCATCCGCCGTGCGGGTGTCCCAAAGACCGTGTGGCAGCACAAAGGTCGCGCTGTCTGCTGGCAACCGATTGGCCATGATCGGACATCCATAGGCTGCGGCCAGACCCACGCCGCCAATGACCGTGCCGGGAGGTCCGTTATCCAAAAGCTGGCCATCGTGCATCAGCCAGACGTCATCGGCCACCATCGCGGCAAGGTTCAGGTCAT
>PUNR01000309.1 GCA_003551805.1 Loktanella sp. | reverse complement strand
CTGCCTCGTCGAGCACGAAACCCATGACATGCGCGTCACCAGACGAGGCTTGTGCCCTGATGCGGCGGCGCAATATCTCAGACATCTTCCAGCTCTGTCCCCGCCATCATACGTAAGGCTTTATACGTGTAGATGCCTGAATCGTGGCCATCACTGAAGGCCATGCCAAGCGCGTAGTTGCCCACGCTCCAGACACGCGTCAGGTTGATATCCAGCGGCACGTTATCAGGGTTCAAAAGTCTCTTGCCGCTCATCTCGTCGCGGCATTGCGCACATTGGCAGGCCAGTCGCAGGTCGCGGTCGGTCAATCGCTGATCTGTGCCATCAGCCCATCGCAAAAGGGCCGCGCGATCTGCGTGATCCAGCGCAGCAAGGCGGTCGGCTGGGCCGCCGTCGGTGATCAATGCGGGCGCTGGTTTTCCAGTGCCGTCGGCCAGCGTCCATGCAAAGGGGGTGGAGATCCCCGCAGTGCGTCCCGCCGTCCCTGCCAGCGTCGCAGCGATGGTCTTGTATGCTTGTGCGGCGGGGCTATTGGGCGCGTGCCGGACCACGGGCCGGCCTTCGTCGCCACAATCAACGACTGCCGGGTCCAGCGGCACTTTGCCAAGAAAATCAACGCCCAGCTCCTGCGCGATAGCCTCGCCGCCACCTTGGTGGAAAATATGGGTCACTGTTCCGCAGTCAGGGCAGGTGAAGCCGCTCATATTCTCGATTACGCCAAGGATCGGGACCTTGACCTGTTCCATCATGCGCAAGCCCCGCCGTGCGATCTTGAGGCTGACATCTTGCGGCGTGCTGACGACCACCGCGCCTGTCAGGGGGAAAGCTTGCGCCAAGGTCAGCTGGATATCGCCTGTGCCCGGTGGCAGGTCAAACAACAGAACGTCCAATGCGCCCCATTCCACTTGCCGCACGAACATCTGTAAGTATTTCGTCACCATTGGCCCGCGCAGGATTGCGGGGGAGTCGTCGTCCGACAACATGGCCATAGACATGACCTTCACCCCGTATGCCTCGGCTGGGATCACCTTCTGGTCAGGCGACATCGCCGGCTTGCCTGCGGGGATCCCCAACATGCGCGGGATGGATGGCCCATAAATATCAGCATCCACCACACCAACGCGGATGCCTGCATCAGCCATCGCCACGGCGATATTGGCGGTGACCGTGGATTTGCCCACGCCCCCCTTGCCACTGCTGATGGCAATCATGCGGGGGCCAGCGGGCAAGTCAGTCTGTGCCATTTTGATCTCCTTGGCTCTGCGGTCTTGGGGTCGGCATATAACTCGCGCAGAGCTTTGGGATGTCCACGGCTGCAAGTTCCTCTGCCATGCAAGCGCAATAGGCCGTATCACCAGAAAGCCCAAAATGGCTGCAATCCTGGCAGGTCCCAAACGCGGGAAGGCCCCGACGATTGGAAAGCGTGGACGCCAACAGGGAAATCGTTGCCAAGAAACGGTCTCGATCAGCTGTTTTAAGAGTGTCAATCATTTCAATGAGATCCCGTAGCGGGTCCTGCGCAAGCATTTTGTGCCCCTGATCAGTCAGATCAAACGAAACGCTGCGCCGGTCGCGGTCAGATCGGGTGCCTGTGACAAGGCCTATTTTTTCGAGCGATTTGACTGTCTGTGACGCCGTGCCCCTCGTCGTTGCCTGAAAGCTGGCAAAGCCTGAAGGGGTGCGCGTGCTGCCATTGGCGCGGGCGAAAAACCGTAGACAGGTCCATTGAGCGGCAGTCAGTGCCGAGCGTGAATCTTCGCTCCGCGATGTACGTCCTACATGGACGAGCAGTTCTGCGATCTGTTCTGAGGTTTGTCGTTTTTCATCCATGTCAAATTGATAGCGATTCGAAAGTACTTTGACAATCATCAAATCTGCAGTTTAGTATCGCTTCGAAACTAAAGGGCTGCATCAATGAACAAACCTGTTACAATCCTGATCAAAGGTGCCCAACGCGTGCGTACCCCAGGAATGCTGACCGCCGAGGAAGAGGGGGCATTGATCGACGCATGGCAAAAGCATGGGGACCGGCACGCGCGCGATCGTCTGATCTTGGCATTTGCACCATTGGCGGTTTCAATCGCCAAGCGGCTCAAACGCAGCACGGGCGAGATCGACCCTGATCTTTTACAGCAGGCCCAGATCGGACTTATGAAAGCCGCTGATCGCTTCGACCCGGACCGAGGTTTTCGATTTTCGACCTATGCGGTATGGTGGATACGGGCAGAGGTTCAGGACTATGTGCGTGCCAATATCTCGGTTGTTCGGCGCCCAAATTCCGCACAATCGCGGGCGGCAGCCGCACAAATCGCCGCTTTCGAAGCAGAGATGGGATCAGATTCCAATTTGACAGGGGCGGATGCGGACAAGCAGCTGGCTGCCGCGTTGGGTGTGGACGCGAAGCGCGCAGCCGTTTTGCGCGAACAGGTCAGGGGCAGCGATAGTTCGCTGAATGTGCCGGTCGGAGGAGGGGACGGCGCAGACCGCATGGCGCTTTTAATCGACCCGGAAAGCCTAGGAGAGCCAATCGCTCTGCAGAACCTAAAGATAGCGGGACTGCGTAATATCCTCGTGGATGTCCTCAATACTTTGCCAGATCGCGAACGTGACATCATTTTTGAAACGCAGGTAACTGATCCTCCGGCGACGCTGGAAGGGCTGGGCAAGCGATACGGTATTTCGAACGAAAGGGTGCGCCAGCTGCGTGTGCGTGGTCTTGCGCGGTTGCATGCGGCCTTGCGACAACGCGATCTTGGGTTTGAGAGCTTCTTTTGAATTGCTGATCAACTCGGCGGGTGTTGCACTTGAAACTTGAGCCTAAGTAGTCTCTGCACGTTTCCCCAGATGATTTTTCGGCGCATGCTGATCTTCCCCATTCTTCAGGCCGATGATGCGTTTCTCGCTTACGCCGAAATAGCGCGCAATTTCCAAACCGCTTAGTCCCAGGTCGGTGAAAACCTCCACCGACACACTCGGAAATTGTCCCATAGGATCGTCGGCGGCCTGGGTAATTCTATTTCGAAAGTTGCTACCCGCCGACAATGCGTATGGCGTGTCTTCCGGAGCGAGGTCAAGGTCGTCCCATTCCTGCCAACCGATCGCTTGGTTTTGATGTTTCATGCTTTGGATCCCTCCTATCCTAAGGGAAGTAGAAGGCCACGGGAGGTGCTGCTCATTGATAAGCGTCAATGTTGAAAGGCAACCGCTATTCTCGTACGTTTTTCCGCCGGCAATTCAGGCGGGCATACGGTCAACCAGTGACTGCCGACAATGAGGAAAAAAATCGTGGGTTTGCCTGGCAACGGGCACGCCTATCTGCGTGTCCATTGGAAATTGCAAAAGATGATGAAAACACCCGCGATAACCGTTGTAAGCTTTCTACATCCGACTGCATTTGCCGTGGTGCAGGTTGCAGACGTTGACACGAATGACGGTGGCATGGTCAGTTTTGAAGAACCGATCTCAGTATACATGGATGTCACCGAAGAGCAGTTCGCCAAAATGGACATAGATAGGGATGGCAGCCTCGACGCGGATAAGATGAGCGTTGAGTTGGATGCCGGAATGCATGTGATGACCGAATAATAACCCATAAAAAGGAAATGCCCGGTCTCAGGCGATGACGGCCGGGTATTCCGGCGTATGTGACACTAGGGATTCTGGTGATGCAACTTGCGCAGCATACCCGATAGCAGTGATGCTGCTCCAAGTATGAAAACCATCGGCAGCTCCCAACTCTGCTTCATCAATGAACGATCACTACGGCGCATGGTGCATGGTGCAGAACTTTCTGCGAAACGCTTCCAAGAAGTGCCTCCCGAACGCGGCCGAGGCCACGCCGCCCCATCACGATCATTTCTGCCTTCTCTGCTTCAGCCACATCCAATATCTCGTCGGCACAATCGCCGACACAGGTTCTAGCTGTCACGTTGCGGCCTCCAGCATCTTCGGCACGTGTCTTGGCAGTAGCCGCTACATGTTCGCCAAGCGCGATGGTCAGCTTCGCTGTATGGACCTCGTCCGCTGCACTTGCGAACAGCCCATGCAGGGACGCAGAGCGAGAGCCGCCCCGTACGCTCGCACTATCGGCCACAGATTCGACCAATCCTTCGGTCTCAGCGAAATGCTTGAACTCCGCGGTTGGACGCCCGTACAGCATGACATGCACGATGCAAAGATCGCGCCCCAACTTTGCGGATAACTCCGCTGCGAGATCAACAGCGCGGTTGCCAGACTCAGATCCGTCTGCAGCAACGACAATTTTTCCACCCATGCGTCAGCTCCAAGCCTGATTGTGAATGAACTGTTCATATCGCGCCAGCCAGATGGCGTCATTGAGCGCCGTCAATGAGCCACATACGAAATGCTTCATTGCGCATGCGCAGAAAGATGGATGTGGACGAGCACGCTAACGGCTTCTTTGCAGAGCATAGGTTCCAACGTCAAGTGCAACGGTTGATTTGAAGGCCGCAATTTCG
>PUNR01000384.1 GCA_003551805.1 Loktanella sp. | reverse complement strand
TCATGACAATCCCCTTCGGTTTTGAATGGATTGGTCGCGCGACATCGACGCCAATCCCTTGGCTGTTCGAGGTCTCCCGGGCTTTTATCCCGCCGTGTGCCTGAAGGATCTTTCTGCCCTTCAGGTGCTGCTCTTGGTCCAAGCGCATGTCGCCATGCCGGAACCCTAGCCGCCTTACTCGTGTTCACGATCAGCAGAAGCGGGGTCAACGGCAACAGCACATGCGTGCACTGCAGGGCAAATGCCAAGCGACGCTCAACTTATAGGCAATTCACGGCGCAACGCCCTCATTTCGGGCGGCCCAGCATCGCCGTGGGTCGGGGACAGTCCTTGCAACGGTGTGACGTGGTGCTCCAAGCATTGTGTAGCGCGGATATTGAATCTTCTGCTTTATTGAGAACGTTAGTTCTCTGGCGTGACTGCGAAAAGATTGGCCGCGACGAGCTGACGAGGCTGTGTGACGCCTGACAATCAACCCGGCCGACAGCCAGTTCAATGTGGTCTACATCAACGACGACAACAACATCCCCTCGGTGGTGGAAACGACGGAAGAAGAGAGCAGCATCATCAAAAAGCCAAAGCCCCGCCAGATCGAACCCTTATCCTTGGACTTGATGTTCAACGTCGATGACGTCTGTTGGCGCGTCTGGGAGATGACCGGTTCGAGGGCATCGACGATGATGGCCCGACAAAGTTCTTCCACGAGCGGACGCGCAATATGTTCAACATGGACCGCATCAGCGAGACTGAACTGATAAACGAGCACCTGTGCGACAGCTTGCGCGATGCCCGCAATTTAGTGGCGGCATGGCGCCACGACTTCAACCACCATCGCCCACATTCAAGCCTCGCTGGCCTGCCACCATGGGAATATGCTAACCGGTCAAAGGAAGCCCAAAACCTGAACAGAGCTAACCCATAAACGAGGACCCGCGGCGGAGCAGGTCACCGCGCTTGATACGAAAGGCAGAGGCTTTGCGCAGTCAAGAATGCAGGCCATACTGAAACGCATCGATGGGTCATGCGATCCATTGCTGACGATCAAGGAGCTTGTTGATGGTATCATTCGCTTTGACGCTTTTGCGTTTCTTTCGGGCATTGCGCCGCGCTTGGCGGGACAGTCTTTTCCGGTCCAGCTTTTATCTGCTGTTGATCATCCTGTTTTCGGGAACCATGTTTTACGCCACCGTTGAAGGGTTTCGCTGGGTGGACGCATTCTACCTGAGCGTCGTGACGCTGACGACATTGGGTTATGGCGATCTGCATCCGGTGACCGATGCGGGCAAGATTTTCACGGTTTTCTACCTGCTTACTGGTATGGGCATCGTAATCACGGTCGTCACCCGATTAGGCCGCGCCATGTATCACGAACCGATCCGGAAACACCGTGATCCGTGATGCCGTCACCAGCAAAGCCAAGGTGAAAACAAAGGGCAGTGCTGTCTCAGTCTGCGGGCTGAAAGGCAAACGGTTCGGCAGCTTCAAAACTGGCAGAACTTTCGCCTGAAAGAATGCGTTCCATATCGACCCCCAGATCAAGCTTCATCACAGCGGCCCCTTCGGACAGATCGAGGTTATCCAGATCCACCCAAAAGACGCTGGGTGAAATTACTGATTCCACATAGTAACGGCGGTCAAGATGGTCCGCGACCACACGCCAGCGTGTCGTGGACAGGTTTGGCTGATCGGCAATGCTGATCCCCCAAGGAACAGAGGCCTGCCGGATGACGCTGAAAACAGCAGATGCAGCCGTGCGGGCATCGGCGCTTTGTTCGACAGCGTTGATGTAGAAATTCGCGCGCACGAAACGATCACTTGCGCGCACGGTGCCCGGCATGAATTCACGCGGATTAACCGCGCGCCAGTAATCAAGGACGGCCAATTGCCGGTCATAGGTCGGCTCGTTCGTCATGACCTGATAGCTGCGGTCGTGCCAGACGGTCATTTCACCATCTACAAATTCGATGATGGCGCTGTCGCCCGTTGCATCAGACATTGAGATATGGACAGTGGCCGCCCGCCCCGGCGGCCCGACAGGCACTTCACCACCCGCGACAAGAACGGGATTGTCCTGCAGATCCGCGACTGCCTCTGCAACGGTTGCGTATTGATCCAACAGGTATTGCGGGAAAACGGACAAAGATATCCGCGGCGTTACGCCGTCGTCTTCGGGATAGGTGGCCTCTACCTCCCACAGCAGGTTCACGACAAGGCCTGCTTCGTTCATGCCGTCAGCGGTAGAGATATCGTATCCGCTGACAGCAAGGCTGCCATAGCGCGAGGTCCATTCAAGCGACCTTTCACCAGCAGCACCGTCACGGGCCATACCGCGCGGAAAGGCCCAAAGATTACTGACGATCGGCAATTTCCAGTCCATGCTGCGCCCGGTCAGGATACGATCCTCGGGCCCGAGATAGACTGCACGGGTGCAGGCCTCGGCGACGGGTGTTGCAGCAACAATAAACGCGGCGACAACTGCCGCGATCTTTTGCGAAATCCTGATCATTCCATCCTCCATCAACAAACAGCCCAAAGGCTTGAAGGGGTGGTTTTCAGTGCAACTTGCTTAAAACGTCCAG
The DNA here is from genome assembly GCA_003551805.1 of Loktanella sp. GTDB lineage: Bacteria > Pseudomonadota > Alphaproteobacteria > Rhodobacterales > Rhodobacteraceae > Yoonia. The sequence goes on along the minus strand of PUNR01000384.1, from coordinate 1,909 downwards.
GTCGCCCCTATAATCGGCCCGGCCATGCTACCGTCAAATTTTGTACCGCCATCTTCGTAATCAAGATAAAGTTCGCGCCAACCGGCCGAGATAAACAGATTGTCCGTGGCGCGGTAATTGGCCGTGACTGCGGCCTGCCATGTCAGTTCTGAGCCGACCCCAAAACCGCCGACATCACCATAGCCAATCAGCGACCAGCGGTCGGACAAAGCGGCATTGGCCCGAACAGCGACAATTGGGTCGGCAAAGGTTTTTTCAGGGGATATATCGACGTCAGCAAGAGGGACCGAGACTTCGCCCTCAACCTTCCATGCGCGCAGCCCACCCAACAGGTCGATGCTGTCGCCGCCGACCAGGTCAAACCTTTTGCCGGCAGCAAGGGTGAAGGATTGCAACGTCACCTCGCCAGCGGCCGGGATGCCGGGTGGCACCAGCCCTTCGCGAGAAGAGGCAGAATAGGTGTAATCCGCGAAAATCACCAGATCACCGCGCAAGGCCAATCCGGTGATGAAGAAAGCGCCATCAAGGTCTTCCAGAATTTCGGATAGTGACTTGTCGAAAGACAGGGTTGGTGCACCTGTCAACGGGGTGAAATCGCCCTTCACGCTGGATCCCCAGCCATAAAGCGTGACCTGCGTTGACCAGTCCTGTGCGCCTGCAAGCACCGGGGCCATTGCGATGACACTGGTCAACAGCGCGGCCTGCACGGGTTTTGTCAGTCTTGCAAAATCAAACTTCATCATGCCAGTTCTTCCTTGAATACGCGCCCACCCTTCATGACAAGGCGCAAATTGCTGTCCGGATCGGACAGGAAATCGAGATTGGTTTCAGGGTCGCCATCCCAGACCAGAATATCGGCCAAAGCACCTTCGCTGATCACGCCAAGCGTGCCGGGATAGGGCGCACGATCGCCCGACATGGCCAGCAATTCACCCGCCGCACCAGTGGCCATCCGCAGCGCCTCAAGCGGGGACATGAACCTGCTCAGCTTGGCCAGTTGCCGCCCTTGCGTCGCTGCACCTGTGGGATTGAACAACACATCGGTGCCAAAGGCCATTTTCACACCTTCCGCGCGGCCTTGTTCAAAGGCGCGCACCGTGCCTTGGGCGACCTGCTGTTGCTTGGCCTGACTGCGCGGGTCGGAATACTGGTTGGCATCCTCATCGGCAAGGAAGGGCTGGATGCTCCACCACACACCGGCATCCGCCATGGCGCGGATCGTGTCCTCGTCGGCCAGTTGGCCGTGTTCGATCGACATCACGCCCGCCTCGATACAGCGCATGATACCGGTGGGCGTATAGACATGGGCGCAGACGTAGGTGCCGTAATCGGCCGCGGCCTCGACCGCGGCGCGCATTTCGTCCAGCGTATATTGCGCGGTTTCCAGCGGGTCATAGGGCGAGGCCACGCCGCCGCCCGCCATGATCTTGATCTGGCTTGCGCCTTTCATCAATTGTTCACGGGTGCGGCGCAGAACCTCGTTCCGGCCATCGGCGATAGCGGCGACACCGGTGCGTTCCGTATAATCAACATCGTTGGCCATGCGAGGCAGTGAATTCAACAACCGGAAATCGCCATGGCCAGATGTTTGCGACAACATCGCCCCCGACGGAAAAATGCGGGGCCCAGTGACAGCGCCCTGATCAATGGCCTGTTTCAACCCAAAAACAGGACCACCCGTGTCGCGCACCGTGGTAAAGCCGCGCATCAGCGTCGCACCCGCTTCACGCCCCGCCATCAGATGGACCCAGCCCATATCCTGCGTCAGGGCAGCGATCTGGCTGACGCCGACCAACGTCGCGTGCCAATGGCAATCGATCAATCCCGGTGTCACGGACCGCCCGCCACAATCGATCACATCCGCCTCTGAAGGGCCGGTGCCCGTGGCAGGCAGGCCGGTGATCCGCCC
>PUNR01000021.1 GCA_003551805.1 Loktanella sp. | reverse complement strand
GACATGCACGGGCAGGGTGATTTCAGCCTGATTTTTCGGGTCTTGGGTCATGTTGGGGACCTTAGGACAGGTATGTCCGATAATGCAAGATTATTGGACACAACTAGAAATGACAAGCAGCGGCGGTTTGTGTTAAATATGCTACCCATAAGCGCCGCGCAGGTTCAGGGAGCGACGCGGACGGGCGGGCGTCGGATCAGGCGAACGGTTGCCGACATGACGTGCCCTTGCAGGGGTTTGGACAGATTAACGCAACGCGGCTTTGGTGCGGGGGCGTCGATCCCCTGACTCGGCACCGATCTGGAACAACTGCGGAATGTGACGGTTTGTACACAGAGATGCCAATTCCTAGTCTCAGGAGAACCGACATGTCCGATACCAAGAAATATGTAGACCAATGGTTGCGTGATGCTCATGCCATGGAACAGCAGGCGGAAACGATCCTTGAAGGTCAGATCGACCGGATCCGCCATTACCCCGCACTTGCCAAACGGATGGAAACCCATCTGGAAGAAACCAAAAGCCAGCGTGAACGGCTGGAAGATTGCATGGAACGGCGCGGCATATCTGCATCCGGTCTCAAGGATGCATCGGCGAAATTCACTGCCATGATGCAGAACCTTGGCGGGGTTTTTGCCGGTGACGAAGTCATCAAGGGCGCTTTGGCCAGCTATTCCTTCGAGGCGATGGAAATCGCGTCTTATCGCATTCTTGCCGCCGCCGCCGAGGCGGACGGCGATGCGCAGACAGCCCAGCTTTGCCGTGACATCTGCACCGAAGAAGAGGCGATGGCCGAATGGCTGAAAGAGCATATGCCCAACCTGACCGTCGCGTTTTTTGACCGTGCGAATGCGGACGACACAGAGGCGAAACGCTGATCAGGTGTCGACCGCATCGGTCCCCGGCCAAGCCTTTGTCCGGTCGGGGCCGAACAGTTATCTGTCCAAGACCAAGAAAGTAATGCTGTATGAAAACCCTTACCCCACACGTATTTGAAGAAATCGCAACCTGCGAGGCGCCGTTATGCGTCAGTCTTTATATGGAAATGTCGGCAGGCGGCGGCGAGCATGATCACATCCGTATCGCCATGAAAAATGCGAAATCTGCAGCAGATGATGCGATTGCGCGGATCGAAACGGACATGGACCCAAAAGCAGTTGCAGCGGTCAAGAAACGCCTTGCGACGCTTGATTATGACGATGTTGCCGGCGGACGTGACCGGCGCGTCGCTGTCTTTATCGCTCCGGAAATGACGCAGGTGGTTGATGCGCGTTTTGACGAAACCAGCGTTCATGTCGGTTCGTGCTTTCGCGTGGCCCCGCTGGTGGCATATCTGGAAAAAACCCCTGCCCATGCGGTGCTGGTCGTCAGCAACGATCAGGCTTGTCTGTATCTTGATGCTGGCGCGGGGCTGGAGGAACAGAAGGTGCAGGATATGCCTGCATCCCTTTCCGAGATCAGCCAATACACTGATCAGCAGGAAAAGGGCAACATTCACGGACGCGAGGATTCCGGCATTCCGGCATCCTACAGAGGTGGTATCGCAAGCCCGTCAGGTCCGGCGGGCCCCGCTGGTGTCCCCCATCACAGCATGGGCGGACACGATTGGCGCGAAGACCACGAAGAAGACCTACGCAACTATGCCAATTTCGTGGTGAATGCCGTCCAAAGCCATCTGAGCGGCACGAACATGTCTTTGGTGATTGTCGCAGATGAACGTTTGTATGGGATGCTGCGCGCCAGCAGCGGCTATCCTTTTCTGGCCGACGAAGGGATCATGCAGCATCCCAACACTTTGGATGACAGGGAACTGGCGCGTCTGGCGGCCGCCTGTCTTGATGACAAGGTACAGAAAACCCGCGATCAGGCGTGGGACAAGGTTGCGATGTCGCTGGGTCGCGGTGATGGCGAAGCCAGCGACGACCCGATGGCAATTGTGGAGGCCGCTGCTGCAGGACGGGTGGGACATCTGTTCGTGCAAAGCCATGCCGCCCTGCGCGGGGATTTCGACCCGCAAAGCCATTCCGCAACAGCCGACGCGGGTGGGGCAGAAGATCTGATCGACCGTGCGATCATCGACACATTGCGTAACGGTGGCGAGGTCTTTGCATTGCAGGACCGTGGCGAGCCCGAAACGATCCTTGCGGCGGCGTTCAGGTATGCTGTCTGACCGAGCTATACCCAGCAAATTGCGCCGCGTCGGATAACCGACGCGGCGCGTTTGTTTTGCATTTCTGACTTTGGTCAGGTGTCGTCCAGAACCTCGACCTCTGCGTCGCCTTCTATGACAAGTGATCCGTCATCTTCGCCCGGGGTGTCAGTCACTGCATCAGCTGGTGGTGGTGGTGCTGCTGTACCTTGATCGGTTCCAGCGGGGGCCCCGGTTTCGGGCGCGGTGGTTTGTGGCGTACCTGTCGTGACAGGTGCGGTCCTGAAGAACCCGCTGAGGAGCCACACCAGAATGACAACAACAACAAATCCGGCAGCGATATAAAACCCCCGGTTTCTGCCGCGCATCTGTGACGGGTGGTTGTGGGGGTCGCGTTGGTTTGGGGGTGGAGGAGGAGTAGCCATAGTTCAATCCTGTGTCTGTTTCGTTTTTATCCGAAGCGATAAAAGTTAACGCCTTGCCTACCGCAAGGACCAAAGCCTTGCGGTAGGACATCGGGACGGGCGGTTATTGTTGCGCTTCAGGATAGTCCATCAGGCGTTCGTCGCTTGCGTCAAAGTAGACCCGGATAGAGCCGTCATCTTCGCCGCGCAGGAAAGTGAGGTCCGAAAACGGAACTTCGATTGCGCGCGCTTCGGTGCCCTGCATTGCGCCAACCTCAATGATCGCGGTTTGTGGCTGGGTCTCGCTCAGGACAAGCACGCCGATTTCGCCGATCTCATCGCCACGAACGGCGTGGACTGTCGCACCGTCCAGTTCGGTCGCAAGGATTTCTTCGGCTTGGACGCCTTCATAGCCGTCGCGCCGGACATTGGGTCCACCCAGTGCAGACTGACCATTCTGGGCTTGCTCGGTCTGGGCCGCGTCGTCCTGCTGTTCTGTCAAAGCGGCATCCTGATCGGCAGCGGCACCAGCTTGGTCTTGCTGGTCAGGGCTTGCGGCGGTGTTGTCCTCAAATGTGATCGTGGCCTCGCCGATCTGCGACCAGTTTACCTGTGGATCACCGGCAGAGGTTATTTCCAGCTCTGGTTCGGACTGTTCAAACCGGATGTTGGGTTCGGTGCGTGTGATGCTGACCTCTGCTTGCTGCTGATCGGATTCCTGAAAGATAATCTGCGCTTCGGCGCGGTTCATCGTCACGACAGGGTCGGCGGCTGCGCCGTCAGTTCCGGTTTCGGGCTGACGCCGTTCCACCGCAATGCCGGTCGATCTTTCGGCATCTTCTGCCTGATAAAGGTCAAGTTCGACGGTGGGGTCCGCCATGGTGATGCGCACTTGTGGTTCTGCCTGACGGACCTCTACCTGCGGCCGAGTCTCGCCCACCTCGACTGATGGATCGGGCATGGTGATAATGATTTCTGGCGCTGGCTGTTCGATCTGGATCGTTGGCTGCGGCATGTCGAGCGATATGCGCGGGGCGCCCTGCCTGATCAGAATATCGATCGGTTCCTGCGTGATGCCGATTTGCGGCGTCACGTTTCCGACTGATACTTCGGCGGGACTTTCATCAATTTCCACGTTGGGCTGCGGCTGATCGACGATGACGCGCCCTTCGATGACGACCTCGTCCTCAAGGCGCACGCGCGCACGTTCTGTTTCGGTGACTTCGCCAGCGGCGTCAGCGCCGACCTGACTTAACCACAGCTCGCATTGCTGCGCGTCATTGCCTTGGACAATCTGGTTAAATTCGTCCTGTGAAACATTTGAAGCTTCAAAATCGATCTGATCACCCACCGCTTGCAATTGAACGCAGGGTTCGGCCTGAGTTTGGGCCTGAGCCGTGGCAACCGTCAAACCGGGGATGGCCATCACGCTGCAAAGCAATGTATTGCGAACCGACTTCAATTTCATCAGCGTCGTCATATTCATAGCTTTATCCTTTCAAATTGTGAGAACTACGGATCGTGCCCCAACCAACAGGGCCCTTTTCCGAATGTTCCAGAATAAATCTGACAGCAGGTCAGCGACCTGACCCATTGCAACGCTAACGGCCGGGATCATGGGGAAAAACTCTTCTCTCGGATCGGATAGTCTGCGATGCTGAACGACAGACAGCGGCTGAGGGGCGAGTGATGTGCAACCTCTATAACCATACGACTGCCTTGGAGGCGATGCGCCAGATTTTCAAAGATCTGGACAACAAGGCCGGCAATATCGAGGCTGGCGATGTCTATCCTGATCGTCTGGCCCCGATCATCACCCGAGATGGCGCGCAGCACTACCTGCGGCGTGCGCGATGGGGGTTGCCGTCCCCGCCGCAGTACCACAGCAAGAGCGGGATCGACAGGGGTGTGACGAATGTCCGCAACACAGCCTCGG
>PUNR01000068.1 GCA_003551805.1 Loktanella sp. | reverse complement strand
TGAAAAATCCGCGATGAAACAGGATGGTGTCTTTGCGGCCCATCAGGTTGACGCGATGGACAGCGCGGCTGTCGCTGCCCTGATCAAGGATATCGGCGCACAGATCGTCATCAATGTCGGCGCGCCTTTCGTGAATATGTCTGTCTTGCAGGCCTGTATTGATACCGGCACCGCCTATATCGACACCGCGATCCATGAAGACCCCCGCAAGATTTGCGAAACCCCGCCGTGGTATGGCAATTACGAATGGAAACGCCGCGATGCCTGCAAGGCGGCAGGTGTGACCGCGATTCTGGGTGCAGGCTTTGATCCGGGCATGGTCAATGCCTTTGCGCGTTTCGCCGTGGATGAATTCATGGACACAGTGACATCCATCGACATCGTCGACATCAACGCGGGCAACCACGGCAAGTATTTTTCCACCAATTTCGACCCCGAGATCAATTTCCGCGAATTCACCGGCACGGTCTATAGCTGGCAGCAAGGTGAGTGGCAGGAAAACAAGATGTTCGAGGTCGGTCAGGAATGGGACCTGCCCGTGGTGGGCAAGCAAAAGGCCTATCTGTCAGGCCATGACGAGGTGCATTCGCTGGCCGCCAATTACCCCGATGCCGATATCCGGTTCTGGATGGGCTTCGGAGATCACTACATCAACGTCTTCACCGTCCTGCAAAGCCTTGGCCTTTTGTCCGAACAGCCTGTCACCACCGCCGAAGGGCTGGAGGTTGTGCCGCTTAAGGTCGTCAAGGCCGTGCTGCCTGATCCATCCAGCCTTGCACCGGGCTATACCGGCAAGACCTGCATCGGTGATTTCGTCAAAGGCACCAAGGACGGCCAAGAGGTCGAGGTGTTCGTCTATAACGTCGCCGATCATGAAGAAGCCTATGCCGAGGTTGGCAGTCAGGGCATTTCCTACACCGCCGGTGTCCCGCCCGTCGGTGTCGCCATGCTGATCGCGGACGGCACCTATGATCTGGGCACCATGCTGAATGTCGAAGAACTGGACCCCAAGCCGCTGTTGGCGCTTCTGGACCGGATCGGTCTGCCGACCCGCGTCAAGGATGCCAAAGGCGACCGTCCGTGGTTTGAGGCTTAACCGACCATCCCGCGATTGAACCTTTGTTCCAGCAGCTTGAAGGCCAGCGCCAGCGCGCCAGCGATCACCAGATAGATCAGCGCCAGCAACAGCAGGGGTTCGTAGATAATAAAGGTATCCTGCCGCACGCGGCTGGATACTGCATAAATGTCGATCACCGTGATCGTTGCGACCAATGGCGTGGCCTTCAATTGCAGCACGGTTTCGCCGCCCAAGGTGGGCAAGGCCCGCTGCAAGGCTTGCGGAAACCAGATGCGCCGGAAAATCGCGAAACGGCCCATGCCCATCGACCGCGCGGCCTCTAGCTGGCCACCGGGGACGGATTTGAAGGCGCCGCGCATCACCTCGCCCTCGTAGCCCGCAAAGCTTAGCGTCAAGGCTAACAATGCATAGGGCCAAGCCTGCCGCAGATAAGGCCAAAGCTCGCTTTCCCTGATCCATGGGAATTGCGGGAACAGGCTGCCGATGCCGTAATAGATCAGCCATAATTGCAGCAGGATCGGCGTGCCACGGATCACCGTACAAAAGGCCCGCGCCGGTGCGGCCAGAATACGTGGCCCCGCCGCCTGCGCCAGACCTAGGGGCACCGCCAGCATGAAACCGAACAGACAGCTCAGCCCTAGCAACCAGATCGTGCGCCACAGCCCTTGCAGCGCCAGATCGTAATAGCGTGGTATCCAATGCCAGCGCATCGCCATCCCGGCCCAGACCAGCAGCCCGATTGCCACGGCAATCATCACCAGACGATGCGGAACAAAAATTTCCTCGGCCAGCCTGCGCGCGTTCATTGCCGCACCTGCCCGCGCCGATAGCGCGCCTCGATCCAGTTGAACAACCGCGCAGACACCAGCGTCATCGTCAGATAGATCGCCCCAGCCGCCAGAAAGAAGGTGAAATAGGCCCGCGTGGACCCCGCCGCCTGCCGCGTTTCCAGCGTCAGTTCGGAAAAGCCGACGATGGCCAAAAGGGCGGTATCCTTGGTCGCGATCAGCCAGAGGTTCGACAGACCGGGCAAGGCCAAAGGCAGCATCGCCGGAAAGGTCACGCGCCGCAGCACCTGCACCGATCCCATGCCGTAAGCGCGCGCCGCCTCTAGCTGGCCGCGAGGCACGGATTGGATGGCACCGCGCAAAACCTCGGTCGCGTAGGCCCCCTGCACGATGCCAAGCACGGCAATGCCCGCAACGACTCCCGATATTTCAACCGGCCTGCGCCCCATCGCCTGCAACGCCTGATTTAGCAGATCAGTGCCAGCGTAATACAGGATGAGTATCAGGATCAGTTCCGGCACAGCACGCACGACAACCGTGTAAACCGACAACAGATCACGCGTCACCGGCCCGCCATGCAGCTTGCCCAGCGCACCGAACGTGCCGATCACCAGCCCCAGCGCAAAGGCCCCTAGTGCGATTTGCAAACTGGCGACAGCCCCGCGCAGCAAATTCCCCCCCCAGCCCGGCGGCTGGAGGGATAATAGACCGACCGATGTTTCCAGCCCCGGCCAGAGCGCATAAAGCCAGTCAAGCACGCCCGTCAGCCGGGCTTAATTGCCGTAGATCGAGGTGGCGAAGTAACGCGCCGTGATCTCGTCGTAGGTGCCGTCTTCAAGGATTGCGGCGATGCCCGCATTGATCGCCTCGCGCAGGGCGTCATCGCCTTTGCGCAGACCAGCCCCCACGCCGGAGCCAAGGATAGCTTCGTCCATCTCGACCGCGCCTTTCACTTCGCAACAGGCACCGGCATCACTAGCAAGGAAATCATCCATCGCCAGACTGTCGGCCTGTGTCGCGTCGATCCGGCCTGCGGCCAAATCCTGATTGGCCTCGTCCTGTGTCTGGTAGGGGCGCAATTCGGTGGCCCCTTCGAAATAGGTCTGCGCATAGGTCTGGTGAATGGTCGATACCTGTACGCCCAGCACCTTACCTGCCAAGCCTTCAGGGGTGGCGTCCATTTCCATGTCGCGCTGACCGACGATCACGGTGGGCGTGTTGTAATAGGGGTCCGAAAAGTCGATGGTTTCCAACCGGTCTGCCGTGATCGACATCGACGCCATGATCGCGTCGATCCGGTTCGACAGCAGCGCCGGAATGATACCGTCCCATGCGGTCGGTGTCAGCACGCAATCCAGTTCGGCAGCGGTGCAGACGGCGTCGATCACCTCGATCTCCCAGCCGACCCAGTTGCCTGCGGCATCGGGCGAGGCGAACGGCGGATAGGGTTCGGCAGCAATGCCGATACGGACCTGATCAGCCTGCGCCATGGCGGCAGTGGCGATCAAAGCGGTGGTTGCTAAAAGGGCCAGTTTTTTCATGATCTTTCTCTCCTTGTTGAACATCAGGGTGCTTGGCGCACCTCTTGATCGCAGCACAGCGCCGGTATTGGCGCGGTTGGGGCAAAGGCTGCGACACCGTGGATGATGCCGCAACGGATTTGTCATTGTATCTGGCCAAAATCCGCGCAATTATTCAAGTGTATAATTTCAGCAGAGATGAATCCGCCATGCGCTTTGGTGCCGAAGACCGATCAAAACCCCTTGCCGCCGTGATCATGCGTGCCCCCGGCCCTGCCATGGCCAAGGCCGATCCCGCAAACTGGCATTACGGCACAGGCTTTGACCCTGCCCGCGCCGAAACCCAGCATGCGGAACTGGCCCGCATCGTGACCGCAAGCGGTGCCGAAGTGTATTGGATGCCGTCACATGACGACGGTTTGTCCGATGCCGTATTCGTGCAGGACCCGTCATTCGTGACCAGCCACGGTGCCGTGATCCTGAACATGGGCAAGGCTTTGCGCCGTGCCGAAACTGATATGCACGCCACCTTTTACGAATCAATCGGCGTGCCGGTGATTGGCCGCCTGACGGGTGATGCGACGGTAGAATCGGGTGATTGTTTCTGGCTTGATCCGCAAACCTTGGCCGTCGGTCGCGGTGTGCGTACCAATCAGGCGGGGATCGAGGCGCTGGCAGACATCCTGCGCCCTTATGACATTGCCGTGTGCGCCTATGACCTGCCCTATTGGACCGGCCCCGCCGCCTGTCTGCATCTGATGTCGCTGGTGTCCCCCCTCGGGCCAGATATCGCGCTGATCTATGCGCCTTTGCTGCCCTACGCGCTTTGGTCAGAAATGACCGCGCGCGGCTGGACCCTCATCCATGCGCCCGAGGATGAATTCATGGCCTCCGGCGGGCTGAACCTGAATGTGCTGACCCTCGCGCCCCGCGATCTGGTCATGGTTGACGGTTTCCCCAAAACCCGCGCCTTGATGGAAGAGGCCGGATGCCGCGTGCAAGTGTTTGCCGGCGACGCGCTGTGCATCGCTTGCGAAGGTGGCCCCACCTGCCTGACCCGTCCGGTCCTGCGCGCATGCCCCCCCGCCGCACCTTCAAACGCGAGGGTGAAGAGGCGCGCCGTGCCGCGCT
>PUNR01000207.1 GCA_003551805.1 Loktanella sp. | reverse complement strand
GCAGGCCGTGTCATGTTCGACGGCACCGCCCGCCAGCTGACCAATGATGTCGTGCGCGACATCTACGGATTGGAAGGACTGGCAGAGTTTACCGAGGCTGTCACCTCTACCGCGGCCTATGCCGCGACCGAAAAAGTTGATGCCTGACCACCCCAACCCCACCAAAAGGATTGTTCCCATGCGACTGCCAATGATGACTGCCCTTGCGACGCTGATGGCCATGCCCGCCGTGGCCGAAGACTGGAAAACCGATTACCGCATCGTGCGCTTTGCCCTGATTTCCAGCGAAAACGAACTTGACCGTAACACCCGCTGGGGCCCGTTCGAGGATTATCTGGAAGAAACTCTTGGCGTCGAAGTGGAGATTTTCCCAGCTGGTAGCTACGATAGTGCAATTCAGGCGCTTGCGGCGGGCCAGATCGAGTTTTCGTGGTTCGGGCCGTCTGCCTATGCGGCGGCGTGGTCTGAAATGGATGGCAATGTCATCCCGCTTTTGACAACCGAACAGCAGGACGGATCGTTTGGTTATCACAGCGTCGTCGCGGCGCGCTGCGATGCAGGTTATACGTCGGTCGATGATCTGGCGGGCAAGACTTTTGCCTTTGCCGACCCCAACAGCGCTTCGGGGTATACGGTGCCTTATTACACCTTGTCTGCCGAAGGGTTTCCGCCAGATGAATTCTTTGGTGCGGTGCCGTTTTCCGGCAGCCATGAATCCTCGATCATGGGGGTGGTCAACGGGCAGTTTGATGCCGCTGCAACCAGCTGGACCAACGAAACCTCGGGCAATATCCAGCGGATGGTCAGCAAAGGCATGATCCCCGAAGACGAAGTCTGCATCATCTGGCAAAGCCCGCTGATCCCGTCCAGCCCGTTCACTGCGCGCGCCAATCTGCCACAAGGGCTGATCGATGACATGAAGGCGGCGGTCATGGCCACACCGACAGCGGCACCCGACCTGTTCAAACAGATCACCGGTGGCGAGGCGTCAACGGCAGGCCGGTATATCGAGGTCGAGCATGAACAATACGAGATCCTGATCGAGATGCGCGACTGGTTTCGCGCCAACCGTCGCGGCTGACGCCTGACTTCTGTCTGTCCGGGTGGGTCTGACGGCCCACCCGCCCTATGTCGGGATATGCCTCATGAATGCAGCGATTTTTTCCTTTGAGACCAATTTTGAACAGCATCGAAAAAGGTCGCGGCTAACCTTTCTGGTCGTCACCTGCATGCTGGTCATTCTGTTTTTGCTGACGGCCGAAGCATCCAACTTTTTCAAGGTTACACAAGTTACGCAGGCTGATGGTACACGCGCCGAACGTTGGGTGATCGGTGCTGGACTGCCGCGTCTGGGCGAATATCTGGCCAAGACAATCCCCGACCTGCACTGGGCCACATTGGGCAGCGATATTGCGGAATGGTTCGCGCGCTGGCGGATCTGGGCCAGGTTGCTGGTTGAAACCATCCTGATCGCATTCATGGCAACCGTGCTAGGTGTCATCGGCGGCTTTTTGTTGTCGTTTCCTGCTGCACGCAACCTGACACCCGCACGATGGGTGCTGTGGATATCGCGACGCTATCTGGAAATCGCCCGCACTGTACCAGAACTGGTTTTCGCGCTGATTTTTGTCTTTTGCTTTGGTGTCGGGCCAATGGCAGGGGTGCTGGCCATCGGGCTGCACACCGTGGGTGCCTTGGGCAAGTTGTATTCAGAGGTCAACGAAAACATCGACATGCGGCCGCTGGACGGGGTCAAGGCCGCAGGTGGGTCATGGTTCGACCAGATGCGCTATGGCGCGGTGCCACAAATCCTGCCCAATATCATCAGCTACACGCTGCTGCGTTTCGAGATCAACGTGCGTGCCTCGTCCATCATCGGCTATGTCGGCGCAGGCGGTCTGGGGCAGGAATTTCGCACTGCAATGTCCTATCAAATTTACACCGACCTTTCGGCGCTGTTCGTCATCATCCTCGTGACTGTCATGGTCATCGATTACGGATCGGAAAAACTGCGCCACAAGGTCATCGGAATGGAGACACGGCCATGACCAGCCCCGACATAGAAGCTGCACGCGCGCGTGTTCCCCTTGCGTTTCGGGCGCCGCTTGCCGTGCGTCTGCGACGCGTGGCGATCTGGACGGGTTTCATCCTGCTGTTCGCATGGTGCCTTTATGATTTTGGCTTTACCCCGACCCGCATCTGGGAAGGGCTAGGCCGTCTGGGGCGCGTGCTGTCGTTTATGTTCCCGCCCTATGTCTGGACGGAATGGACCCAGTTTGCAGAGGTGCTGTCGGGTCTGATGGAAACCCTGTCGATGGCGTTCCTTGGCACGCTGCTGGGGGCAATCGTTGCTTTTCCCCTGTCGTTCCTAGGGGCCAAGAACATCAACAGACTGAACTTTCTGCGCCTTGGCACACGGCGGGGTTATGACGTGATCCGCGCCTTTGAAACGCTGATCCTTGCGCTGATCTTTATCCGCGCATTCGGGCTGGGGCCGTTGGCCGGTGTGCTGGCCATCGCTGTCAGCGAAATTGGTACCTTTGCCAAACTTTTCTCTGAAGCGATTGAAAACACCTCGGAAAAGCCGGTCGACGGGGTCAAGGCATCAGGCGGATCTCGTTTGCAGCAAATCCGCTTTGGGATCATGCCGCAGGTGTCGCCGGTGATCTTGTCGATCCTGCTTTACAACTTTGAATCCAACGTCCGGTCCAGCACGATTTTGGGCATCGTGGGGGCGGGCGGGATCGGCTTTCTGCTGTCGGACCGCATCGCCACCTATAAATGGGACGAGGCGTGGTCGATCATCTTTCTGATCATCGGCATGGTGTATCTGATCGACTGGATGTCCGCACTGATCCGCCAGCGGTTGATCGGCAAAACGGAGACAACGAAATGAGTGGCGCAGGCACCAAAAACCGACTGGCTGAAAGCCCGACAATCCACCCCGACGCCAGTGTTATCGACTGCGAACTGGGCGCATGGACAGAGGTTGGCAAAGGCACGCAGATGCGGGCGTCATCTATGGGGGACTGGTCTTATATCACCCAAGACTGCCACGTCGTGTGGACGAGTATTGGCAAGATGTGTTCGATCGCAAATGGCGCAAGGATCAATCCGGGCAATCACCCGACATGGCGCGCGGTGCAACATCATTCGGTCTACCGTGCTGCCGCCTATGGTCTTGGCGAAGACGATCACGACTTTTTTGCGTGGCGCAAGTCGGATTGGGTGACCATCGGGCATGATGTATGGATCGGGCACGGCGTGACCGTCACCGCTGGTGTGACCATCGGCACCGGCGCCGTGATAGGCGCGGGCGCGGTCGTGACCCGCGATGTCGCGCCCTACACGGTCGTAGGCGGCGTCCCTGCACGCGAAATCAAGCGCCGTTTTTCCGAGGCACAGGCAGATGCGCTGCTGGAAATTGCGGTTTGGGACTGGTCATACGATGACTACAAAGCCGCGTTGCCCGATATCCGCGCTCTTGATATAGATCGCTTCATCGAAAAGTATCGTTGATCTGTCCGGCGGTTGTCTGGGCCAGTCCAAACGCAATTGGCCGCTGACTGTTTTGAAATTAACCTTGCAAATCTTCCACTGTATGGAATAAATGCAAGGTATGTATCAGCGTGAAACCTATCAATCTGTCCTTGCCGCCCTCGACTCGCAAGCTGCTGTCGTGCTTTTGGGGCCACGGCAGGTCGGCAAGACCACACTTGCCTTAGATATCGCGGCAACGCGGCCTGCGGTCTATCTTGATCTTGAACGCGACGCCGACCGGCAAATCCTGACCGAGGCTGATCTTTACCTTGATGAACAGATGGGCCGTCTGGTGATCCTTGACGAGGTGCAGCAAATGCCCGGCCTGTTCCGCAACCTGCGCGGCCAGATCGACAGCCGCCGCCGTGCGGGTTTTCGGACGGGGCAATTTCTGTTGCTTGGGTCTGCCAGCAATGTGTTGTTGCAGCAATCAGCAGAATCGCTGGCGGGCCGTGTGCGTTACATCGAAATGCCGCCCCTGACCCTGCCAGAGGTGGGCGCCGATCTGCTTAACACGCTGTGGCTGCGCGGTGGATTTCCTGATAGTTTTCAAGCCCATGACGACCGCGCCAGTCTGCATTGGCGCGAGGATTTTCTGCGCACATATCTGGAACGCGATATTCCCGCACTTGGCCCGCGTATTCCGGCCACGACACTGCGCCGGTTCTGGACCATGCTGGCCCATTCCCAAGGTGGTTTGCTGAATGCATCAGCCTTGGCCGAAGGTCTGGGCGTATCGGGGCAAAGCGTGGGCCGCTATCTTGATTTGCTGGTCGATCTGATGCTGGTGCGCCGCCTAACGCCGTGGCATGAAAATGTCGGCAAACGGCTGGTGAAATCGCCCAAGGTCTATGTCCGCGATTCCGGTGTGCTGCATGCGTTGCTGGGTTTGGGCAGTCTGGAATCCCTGCTGGGTCATCCCGTGGTCGGCGGCAGTTGGGAAGGGTTCTGTATCGAAACGCTGATCGCCGCTGCCCCT
>PUNR01000431.1 GCA_003551805.1 Loktanella sp. | reverse complement strand
ATCTGTGCAGGGCGAACAACGCTGGCCCAGTCACCTTGGCCAAGGCGTCTTTGACCCAGCATAATCGCGCGTTATCAACGCCGGCGGTGCCGTCAGGCAATGTGCTATCAAGCGCGATCAGGTGCAGATCGCCGATTTGCCCGGTGAAACTCAGATGGTCCGGATCCAAGGCGACCCAATCGGCAAAGGCCGCACGAAATGCCGGTGCCGGATCGTGATTGCCTGCCAACGGAAAAAGGGGTGCAGGGGCTTTTCGCAACAACGTCAACGCGTCGTCATAGTTGCGCATGCTGCGGTCAATGATGTCGCCGGTCAGGATGATTGCATCAGGTCGCATATCCATGCTCGCCATCTGCGCAAAGGCCTGCAGCAGCGCTTGCGCGGGGTCGTGGGCCGGATATGCGTCATCGTCGCGCAGGTGCAAATCAGTGATCTGTGCAATCAATGCCATCGTTCTATCCCGAAAACGCGCTGCTTCCTTGACGCGACAGCCACAGGTTCACAGCCAGCAGAATGCCAGAGGTTATCGTGATTGCAATGACGCTCATCGCCATACCGGTCTGGACCGAACCTTGCTCGAATTGTGCAAACACGAATGTGCCCACGGTGCGTAGACCCGCAGGAGCCAACATGATGGACGCGACCAATTCGCGCGAAGCGATAGCAAAAACCAGCATCATCGCGGCAATCAGTGACGGAGCCATCAATGGCAGAATGATATGGCGCAGGGCCTGCATCTGATCGGCACCCGCGACCCGCGCGGCATCATCAAGAGAGCCCGATATCTGGCGCAACCGCGCCACGGCATAGCGGATCGGGTAGGGCAGCAGGATACCGATGTAAGCGATCAGCAGGATACCTGCCGTCCCATAAAGGGAAACGGGCATGTAGGGTGAATTCCACACCAGAATGATACCCACAGCCAGCACGATTGCCGGGATCGCATTGGGAAGCACCGACAGCCCGTCCATCACGACGCGGCCTCGTCCGGTGCCACGCACAACGATATAGGCAACCACACCGCCGATGATGGCCGTCGCGAATGCGGTCATGAACGCCAGCCAGCCGCTGGTCAGCAGCGCCTTGCCTGCGTTGCTGCCTGCGCGAAAGATCGGCTCGTAATGGCGTGTATCGAAATTCGCCCAGTTCAGACCGCCCGATATCGTTCCCATCACCGATGTCACACCAATGGCCGCAAGCGGGATCACGACGCCGATCAGGGCGACCAGCGTGAACAGGCCCAGCACCGGCCAGCGCCACGGCCCCAGATCAGCCTTGTCCAGATCAGACGGTTTACCGGTCTGGCTGATATACGACCGTCGCGTGGCGATCCAGTTCTGCAAAATGTACGCTGCCAGCACCATCGCCATCAAGATGACCGATCCAAGTGCCGCACCTGACAGATCGATCGGCCAGTCCGACAACCGTGTGTAGATGCCTGTCACCAGCACCTCGAATCCAGTGCGCGATGCAAGCGCTGCAGGCGTGCCGAATTCCTCGATCGACATTGCGAAAACGATCAACAGGCTGGCGGCAATTGCAGGGATCGACAAGGGCAGTGTGATCAGGAAAAACGCCTGCAACGGGCGCGCACCATGCACCCGCGCTGCCGAGGCAAAGCGCCCCCCCACCATTTCCAACGCCCGCGAGACAGCGAAATAGACCAGCGGAAACAGGTTCAGCGTCATCACAAAGGCGACGCCGGTAAAGCTGAACAGAAAATGGCCCAGATCAAAGCCCGCGAGCTGGAACAGGTAACCGCGCGGCTGCAAGGTCATCATCCACGCGATAGCAGCAATGAAAGGCGGGATCAGAAAAGGGATCAGGAATACCACATCCCAAACCCGCGCGCCGGGCACCTTGAACAGGCCGCGCAGCACGCCGATAGGCAGGCCAAAGATCAGACAGCCCAGCATGACCGAGAACGCCAATCCCAGCGTGTTGCGTGCCTGTGTCAGCAGGCGGTCATTATCCGTCAAGATCGCAAGACTGGCGAAAGCATTGTCAAATGACCCGCGCGCGAATTGCGGAAAAACGGCCTGCAACAGGATGAACAGCACCGGCAGGCCGACAAGGACCAGCAGGGCCGCCGCCGCCAAAGAGGTCAGGACAGATTGCGCACGCAACATGAAAAGGGTCCTTACTGAATGCAAATGGCCCCGAAAACAATCGGGGCCATGCGCGAAATGCAGGGCAGATCAGCGGTTGATCACGGTGTCGTTGAAGCGGGCGATAATCTCGTCACGGCGGGCAGAGACGGCGTCTTCATCGACCTCGATCACGGCCAGATCGTCAATACCGGGGCGCAGCCCTTCGATATCGGCGCGGGCAGGCATCATCCATGTGGCAGCAACCAGTTCCTGACCAGCATCCGAGAGCACGAAATCAACGAATTGCTGTGCTGCCTCTGGCTGAATAGTTGACCCAAGGATTATCATCGGGCGTGGCGCGATGACGGTGCCACTTTCCGGCACGATCACTTCGATGGTTTCACCAGAGGCAGCCTGCCCATAGCTGATGTAATCCACGGCGCCGAAAACGACGGCTTTGGCACCCTGCAGTACGGGGTTCAACGCCGCTGCATTCGGTCCCGGAACGATCATATCGTTGTCGGCAAGTGCGGCCAGCAATTCCCATGCTTCTTCGCCCATCGCAGCCTCCAGACCGGCGACAAGGTCGAACGCAGTACCAGATTGCGCTGGATCGGGCATGGTGACCAGATCGCGGTAAGCTTCATCCGTCAGGTCAGACCATTCCGAAGGGCGGGGCGCGTCGCTTTGCGTGTTCCAGACCAGTGCCAGTGCCGAAATCCCCTGCGCCGTGTAATGGCTATGCTTAAGATCGTCCGGCACCGCCTGCGCATTGGGCGACATATATTCCATCAGCAGACCGCGTTCATGCATATCCACGGCAGAACCCCAGCTGGCGGAAACCACAACATCGGCCTGCGGATTGGATTCTTCGGCCTCCAGACGTGCCATGACCTGTCCGGTGGTGCCTTGGAACACGTTTACGGTGATGCCCGTTTCGGCCTGAAACGCCTCGGCCAAAGCATCGGCCAGACCGCCGGGGCCAGCGGTATAGAATGTCAGCGTGTCGGCGTGGGCAAGCGTGCCGGCCAAGCCCAGAGAGGCGGCAAAAACTGTTGTGCGGATCATAGTGTGGTCCTTTTGATTGGCTTCAATTGGTAAAAACACGCAGGCGATCAGGATCTATCGACAACGGGATCTGGCTGTTAACAAGTGCAGGGCGGTCCGCCGGACAAACAAGGCTGGCATCCGCACCACCCAGCCCCAGATGCAGCAAATACCGGTCGCCCTGAAACTGGCAGCGCAGCACTTTGGCTGTCAGCGCACCATGGGGATCAGGCCGGATTGCCGTACGCGGTATCAGGATGCGCGCGGGCCCTTCTGGCGAATGGCCCGCAAGACCCGGCAGGGTGATGTGGTTATGGGCACAGGTAAACCCGTGCGTGGCACAGACCTGCCCATCAATCAGTGCGCCAATGTTCAGAAACTGTGCCACTGCGACCGATGCAGGTGCAGCGAACAGGTGTTCAGGTGCATCAATCTGCGCGATTTCGCCGTCCAGCATAACAGCAACACGATCGGCAATGGTGAAGGCTTCTGATTGGTCGTGGGTAACATAGATCGCTGACAAGCCCAGTTCGCGCAGCAGCGCCCCGATTTCCAGCGCCAGACCCTCGCGCAATTCGCGGTCGAGATTGGACAGGGGTTCATCGAACAACACCAGTGGCGGTTCGGCTACAATCGCGCGGGCCAGTGCCACACGCTGTTGTTGGCCACCCGACAACGTGCCGGGAAAACGATCCGCAAGATGCACAAGGCCGACACGATCCAGCGCCTCGCGCGCGCGCTTTTCTCGATCGCTGCGACCCGTTTTGCGCATGCGCAGCGGGAAGGCGACATTGTCGAGCACGCTAAGATGCGGCCAGATTGCGTAATCCTGAAACACCATGCCGATGCCGCGTTGCTCGGGGCGTGCATTGAACACGCTGCCATCGACGACCGGCTTGCCTGCAATTTGCATCTGGCCGCTGGTGGCCGGCAACAGCCCCGCCGCAATGCGGAGCAAAGTGGTTTTGCCACACCCTGACGGGCCCAGCAAAGCCACGACCTCACCCGGTGCGAGATCAAGGTCAATATTGCGTAAAACCTGGGTGTCGCCGAATGACTTGGCGATTTTTCGGGCGTGCAGCGCAAAAGGTAGCGAGGAAGCGGGTCTTGCATTCATTCGCGCATGCTATCGACGATGCATGACGTTTTCGTGACAAGGTGTCCGGCTGTTTGATCTGCTCAGGGTTACAGCGCGGGCCGGGCTGTCACGTTCATCAGAGCAGCAACTTTCTTAAGTGACAAAAAGACGGATCACACGGGCGTGCGTCACGCCAACAACCCCCGCCCTGCCAGATTGCGCATGAGCGCACCTGTACCAAAGGTCCATTCGGGGCATTCCGTGGACAGCCGCACGACATTGCGCAGACTGCCCAGCCGGTCGTCCGATAT
>PUNR01000170.1 GCA_003551805.1 Loktanella sp. | reverse complement strand
AGCCACCTCGATCTGGCCATCGGGCCAGACCGCGACACCACCGGCATGACCGGCAAGATCGCTATAGTCGGGGATGATTTCAACTTCGTGGCCTGCGGCGCGCAGACCCTCGACCAAGGCGGGGTCAAAGCGGTCTTCCAGCTTCAGGCTGGTTGTCGCATCGCCCCATGTCTTGCCCAACAACCAGCGCGGCGCTGTGACAGCTTGCTGCAAATCCTGCCCGAACATCGCGTAGCGGCTAAAGATTGCCGCCTGCGTCTGCGGCTGGCCTTCGCCGCCCATCGTGCCATAGGCCAGCACGCGGCCATCGTTCAAATGCGCCAAAGCGGGGTTCAGCGTATGAAAGGGGCGTGCATGGGGGCGCAATTGGTTGGGGCCAGCGGCAAGGCTGAAACCGGCACCACGGTTCTGGAAAAAGACGCCAGTGTCGGGGCAGACAAGGCCCGACCCGAATTCCCAGAATACCGACTGGATGAAACTGACGACGCAACCGTCCTTATCCGCCGCACCCATCCAGATTGTATCACCGGGTTTGGCGACTTCGGGCCATGGCCGCGCTTTTGCGGTGTCGATCTGACCGACCAGTGCATCAAGTTTCGCAGGCTCCAGCCAATCCTGCGCAGGGCCTGCCATGTGGTCAGGATCGCCCAGTTCGGCGTTGCGCTGGATAAATGCCAGCTTGGTGGCTTCGATCAAGCCGTGCAGATGGTCAAAGCCGTCAGCCTTTGTCACGCCCAGCCGGTCAAACAGCGCGAGGATCATCAGCGATGACACGCCCTGCGTCGGCGGGTTGCTGTTGAACAACCGGCCCGCGCTGGTCTGGGTGGTCAACGGTGCGGCAACCTCTGCTGCGAAGCGCGTGAAGTCATCAATGCGCAGCGGGCTGCCCGCGCTTTCCAGAAACGCCGCATGGGTCTGCGCCAGATCCCCACGATAGTAATCATCCAAGCCTGCCGCGCCCAATTGCGCCAAGGTCTGCCCAAGCGCGGCCTGCACCAGACGGTGGCCCGCCTTTGGCACCGCACCATCATGCAAGAACGTATCGGCAAAGCCCGGCACATCGCGCAGACCGTCCAGTTTTTCGCGGGTGGTGCGTGCTTGGTTCTCGGTCACGGCCACACCGTCGCGCGCCAGCGCAATCGCGGGGGCCAACAGATCGGCCAAAGGCAGGCGGTTCCCTGCGGGGAACAGTTTCAGCGCTTCGGCCCAGCCCGCAATCGTGCCGGGTACGGTCAATGCCGCCAACGCCCCGCGTGCGGGCAGCGCATCGGTAATGCCTTGTGCGGCATACCAATCAACTGACGCCAACCCCGCCGCGCGCCCGCAGCCTGCGACGGCGACAGGTGCTTGGCCGGGGCGGTGGATGATCCAGAAGCCATCCCCGCCAATGCCGTTCATATGCGGATAGGCGACCGCTATTGTCGCGGCGGCGGCGACCATCGCTTCGACAGCGCTGCCGCCTGCGGCCAGAACATCGCGTCCGGCCAAGGCTGCGGCACGGTGCGGTGCGGAAAACCCGCCGTTAAATCCATAAGCAGAGCTGCGCATTTTACCATCCTATCGCATTGGGCAGCCAAGTCGCGAGACCGGGCATGAAGAACACCATCGTCAATGCAATGAATTGCAGGCCGATGAAAGGGATCGCACCTTTGTAGATATCCATCGTGGTCACACCGGGCGGTGCCACACCTTTGAGAAAGAACAGCGACCAGCCGAAAGGCGGCGTCAGGAAACTGGTTTGCAGGTTCAGACAGATCAGAATGCCCAGCCAGACCGGATCAACACCCGCCTGCATGAAAAACGGCAGGAACAATGGCAGCGCGATATAGCTGATCTCGATCCATTCAAGGAAAAAGCCCAGCACGAAGATCAGCAGCATCAGGAACACCAGCGCCCCCGTCACGCCACCCGGCACCCAGTCGAACATACGTTCCACCAGATGTTCCCCACCCAAGCCGCGAAAGGCGAGGCCGAAGACCTGCGCACAGATCAGAATGAAAAACACCATGGCGGATATCAGCAAGGTGGACCGCGCCACCGCAAACAGCATTGCGCCCGTCAGCCTGCCGGACAAAGCGACAAAAGCCAAAGCACCGACAGCACCCATTGATGCGGCCTCTGTCGGGGCGGCGATACCGCCGATGATGCTTCCCAGCACCGCGACGACCAAGCCCACAGGCGGGCCGACGACCAGCACCACCTTGCGCAGCAGTGCCAGACGCGACAGCGCGCGGCGTTCCTCGACCGGGATTGGGGGCATCGACCCCGGCACCCACCACGCATAAGCAAGGATCGCGACGATATAGACGGCGGCAAGTGTCAGCCCCGGCACCATAGCGGCAGCAAACATCGTGCCCACGGATTCCTGCAAGATATCGGCAAGCAGGATCAGCACCAGCGATGGCGGGATGATCTGCCCCAAGGTGCCAGAGGCGGCGATCATGCCCGTCGCCACGGTCTTGGGATAGCCGCGGCGCAGCAATGTCGGCAGTGTCAGCAGGCCCAGCGTGACAATCGTGGCCCCCACAATCCCCGTCGCGGCACCCAGCAACACGCCGACAAAGATGATCGCGACGCCCATACCCCCTTGGATATTGCCGAACAGATGCCCGACAACGTCGATCAGTTCTTCGGCTAATCGGGACTTTTCAAGCATCACCCCCATGAACACAAACAGCGGTATCGCCATCAGGGTGTAATTCGTGACCACGCCATAAACCCGCGACGGCAGCAGCGCGAACAACGATGATCCAAACCCGAGATAGCCGAAAAAGAACGCCGACGTCGCCAGCGCGATCCCGACAGGGATGCCGATGATCAGCAGCACGAAAAAGGCGGCGATCATGCCGATCGCCAGAAGTTCCATAGGAGACATGGGTTAAACCTTGAATGGTGGTGGTTAGGCCGCGCCGCGCGGTGGCAGACTGAACGTATGGCGCAGCACATGTGCGACGCCTTGCAAGGCCAGCAGCGCAAACCCCAGCGGGATCATCGCCTTAAGCAGATAGCGAAACGGCAGACCGCCCGGATTGGGCGATCCTTCGCCGCGCGCATAAGACATGCCGACCCAACCCCAAGACAGTTTGACCAGCAAAACCCCCAGCACGATAATCAGCAGCCCGCCGATAATCTCGATCACTTGCTGGACGCGGGGTGGAAAGCGTTCATAAAGCACATCCACCCGCACCTGTTCGCCCGAAAACAGCGCATAGGACATACCGAACAGCGCGATGGGTGAAATCAGGTGCCATTGCAGTTCTTGCGCCCAGACAGCACCGGTGCTGAACAGGTAGCGCGCGAAAACATCGCCCGCCACCAAAAGCACCAGCACCAGACACAGCCAGGCCGCAATGATACCGAACAGCCTGACCGTGGCTTCAAGCCCCAGAACAATGCGCAAGAGTGCCGGTTGCATCTGGATCAAAACTCCAGAATGTCTTTGAACCACGACACTTCGCTGATCTGCGCCCAGCCGTCGTGATCGGCTTTGAAGGCGAAATAGCTGTCATGCACCTTTTTGGTGATCTCGGACGCGGCGGCCTCGGTTTCCAGTGTGTCCATCGTGGCTTCGCGCAGTGCGGCGATCACCTCGGTGGGCAGGGGTGCTGCGGTGACGCCATGATTGGTGACCAGATCGGTCAGCGCGGCACCATTCACGGATTCAGACCAAAGCAGGCTTTCCAGACAGGCGGCTTGGCTGGCTTGCCGGACGATCATCTGCAAATCTTCGGGCAGGTTGTCCCAAGCGGCTTTGGAAATCAGCAATTCACCAGTCGTCGCCGGTTCGTGCCAGCCCGATGTGTGATAGAATTTCGCTGCCTGATGCAGACCCAGTGCGCGGTCCTGATAGGGGCCGACGAATTCAGCCGCATCAATCACGCCACGTTCCAGCGCGGGGAAAATCTCGCCCCCGGGCAACAGGCGTGTATCTACACCTAGCGAGGCATAAACACGCCCCGCCAGCCCCGGAATACGCATCCGCAGGCCGTTCAACTGGCCCAGATCCTCGACCGGTTCACGGAACCAGCCGGTCATCTGCACGCCGGTCGAATTCATCGGGAAGGCAACAAGGCCAAAGGGTTCATAAACCTCTTGCCACAATTCCAGCCCGCCGCCATGAAACAGCCACGCCATATGGCCCATATAGGACATGCCGAACGGCACCGTGGTGAAATATTGCGCGGCAAAGACGTTGCCGGACCAGAAATAGCTGTTGGACGCGTTCATTTCGACAACGCCCTGCTGGACGGCATCAAACCCTTCAAACGCAGGGATCAATTCGCCCGCGGCGTAATGTTCGATATTCAGCCGACCGCCTGACATGATGCGGATTTTCTCGATCATATCGGTGGGGCTGCCGGGGCCGACGGTATAGAAAGGCGCGGTCGGGCCATAACTGTTGGTCATGCGCCAGTTGAAACTGTCCTGCGCGCGGGCAATCGTCGGGGCGGCCATGCCTGTGCCAGCGGCAAGGGCAGTGCCGGAAAGAAACTTGCGTCGGTCCACGGTGTCTTCCTTTCGTATGTTAAAGGCGTT
>PUNR01000332.1 GCA_003551805.1 Loktanella sp. | reverse complement strand
TGCTGGGCGCGGCTGGACCGGTTGCGCGCCGCAGGCTTTATCCGCGGCTATCATGCTGACATCGCGCTCGACCGGATCTGCGATGTGACGCAGGTGATCGTCACCGTCTCGCTTGCGCAGCACCGCAAGGCCGATTTCGACCGGTTCGAGTCTTTCGTGAACAGCCGCGACGCCTTTACCGAATGTATCGCCACCGGCGGCGGCATGGATTACGTGCTCAAGGTCTTCTGCCCGACGCTGGCCGCATTTCAGGCGCTGATGGACGAGATGGGCGAGGCGGGCCTCGGCGTGGACCGCTACATGACCTATATCGCGACCCGCACGATCAAAACCGCCCGCCCCAATCTGGCGACACTGGCGGCCAGACATCTGGTCGCACCCAAACAGACCGATTAGGCCACAAGCCCCGCGCATTTCAGCCTGTTCAGGCCGAAGCGGGCGGTTTTTCAGCCCGCATGATCGCAAAAAGGGCGGCTAAATAAGCGCCATATCCCGACCCCGCAGCACAGGAAAGGCGCAAGACATGCAGGCAGAAGATTTCGGTTTCGGCACACAAATCCGCAAATCCCCCTATTTTGACGCCACCGTGCGCTGGGGCGCGCAGGGCTTTTCGGTCTATAACCACATGTATATCCCCCGCGACTTTGGCGATCCGGAACAGAATTTCTGGACCCTCGTGAATGACGCAATCCTGTGTGATGTCGCCGTCGAACGGCAGGTGGAAATCACCGGCCCCGATGCCGCACGTTTCGTGCAGATGCTGACCCCGCGCGATCTGTCGAAAATGGCGGTGGGCCAGTGCAAATACATCCTGATTACCAATGCCGCAGGCGGTATCCTGAACGACCCGATCCTGCTGCGTCAGGCGGAAAACCATTTCTGGATCTCGCTGGCCGACAGCGACATCCTGCTTTGGGCGCAGGGCGTGGCGGTCCATGCCGGCATGGATGTCACGATCACCGAACCCGATGTCTCGCCCTTGCAATTGCAGGGGCCGAAATCGGGCCAGATCATGCAGGCCCTGTTCGGGGATGACATCCTTGACCTCAAATATTACTGGCACCGCGAACTGACGCTGGACGGTATCCCGCTTTTGGTCTCGCGCACCGGCTGGTCAAGCGAGCTTGGCTATGAAATCTACCTGCGCGACAGCGCCTATGGCGATGCGCTGTGGGAAAGGATCATGGCCGCAGGCGTGGAATTCGGCCTCAAACCCGGCCACACATCATCCATCCGGCGGATCGAAGGCGGGATGCTTTCCTATCACGCCGATGCCGATACCAACACCAACCCCTATGAACTGGGCCTTGACCGTCTGGTCGATCTGGACATGCCCGCCGATTTCATCGGCAAAGCCGCCCTTGCCCGCATCGCCGCCCAAGGCGTCAGCCGCAAACAGATCGGGCTGATCATCGATTGCGCCCCGCTGAAAGGGCCGAACACGACCTTCTGGCCAATCACCCGCGCTGGCGAAACCATCGGCAAGGTCACCTCGGCCGTCTATTCCCCAAGGCTGCAACAAACCATCGCGCTGGCGATGATCGCCGTTGATCACGCCCAGATCGGCACCGCGGTCGAGGTCGTCACACCCTCCGGCCCGACCAACGCAACAGTAGTTGACCGCCCCTTCTACGACCCCAAGAAAAAGCTGGCCGCCGCTTGATCGAATACACAGCCAACAAGGGAACCCGGTGCAGGAACGTCAAATCCTGCACCGTCAACAGGCAGAATCCGCAATGTCAGCGCCCGGCGGTGACAAAGCAAAAATAGAAGGCGGCGCAAGACGCTGCCGCTTTCAGGTTCGCTTGATGCGATTAGCGGCCGTCAGCATCGTCCGAATTACTGTTCGCGCTGCTGGTATTCGTACCGATAGCTGTAGCCATAGCCGTTCCGGCCACCGGCTTTCTTTGGATCAAAGCCGTTCAGAATGGCGCCTGAAAATTTCAGACCTGCTGCTTCCAGCGTCTTTTGTGCAGCTTCGACCTCGCCCAAGGGCGTTCGATCATGTCGCGCAACAAAGACGCTTGCGCCCGTGCTGCGTGCCAAAATGACCGGATCAGTGACGGCAAGGACAGGTGGCGCATCAAAAATCGTCAGGTCGAAATGTTCGGTGCAATACGCAATCAGCTTCGATAGCTCGGCCCGCATCAAAAGCTCGGACGGGTTTGGCGGGTAGCGACCACTGGGCAGGAAGAACAGATTTTCTTGTGGGCCGTTTACAATAGCTGCCTCGCAAGTCAGATCACCTGCCAACACTTCTGCCAAGCCGGGACCGTTGCGTGGCAGATCAAAGTAGCGGCGCAACTGCCCACGGCGCAAATCGGCATCAATGACACAGACGCGCTGGCCCGACTGTGCCATTACGGCGGCAAGATTGACGGAAAGAAAGCTTTTGCCAGCCTCGGGGTGTGACGAGGTCACAGTCAGCGTTGGGGTGGCGGCATCCAGCATCCCGAAATGCAGACTGGTGCGCAGGGAACGCAGTGCTTCGACAGTCAGATCGGCTGAACTGTCCAGCGCGAGGATCGACAAGCTGCCATTGCGGCGTCCGGCAGTATCCGCCGACTTATTGTAATTGATCGTCGCAAAGACCGGCAGGCCGAGCTTTTCCAGTTCTGCCGCCTCTTGGATCCCCTTGCGCAGCCAGTTTGTTACCAACACAAGCCCGATACCGGCAAACAGCCCCAGCACCATACCAAGCCCGAGGATCAGGGATCTGCGCGGTGCGACCTGGTTCGGGGTGCTGCTTGCCTCGTCGACCACGCGGACGTTGCCAATTGTACTGGCGCGCAAGACTTCGACTTCCTGTGCGCGGGTCAGCAATTCCGTGTAGATACGTTGCGCAAGTTCAACTTCGCGCGTCAGGTTCAGGATCTGCCGCTGGGTTTCGGGCAAATCACCGATCTGACCGCGCAGATTGGCCAGTCGGGCTTCTAGCCGTTCGCGTTCGTCCAGCAACTGGCGATAGGTCGGGTGAGCCGGAGTGAAACGTTCTGCGATTTCACCTTCACGGCGTTGCAGGTCGGCAAGTTCGGTCTCGACGCGAGTGACTTGCCCAAGAATGGTCTGGGTCTCCAGCGACAGATCAACTGTGACCTGTTGCTGGCGGAATACATTCACCGCAGCCTCTGCCTCGCGCATGGTCTGTTCTGCTTGTGGCAATTGTTCGCGGATAAACGAAAGACTGCTTTCGGCTTCCGCTGCGCTGCGCGACACGTTCTGCGCCTGATAGGACTGAACTATCGCATTCAGCGCACGGGTGTTTTCGGTCCGGTTTGTGCCTGTTAGCCGGACTTCGAGTATGCCCGATGCGCGCCCGACTTCTGAAACGCTCATGCGGTTACGCAAAGCATTGATCGCCCGGCGTTCATCGATTTGCGAGATCGCGAAACGTCGGTCCACAGGTGCCGCCAGTTCCGCGACTGTGATTGAAAAACCCATTTCGGGCACATTCAACGGGTCGCCGACGCGACCTTCCAACGGTGGATGATCCGGAAACACCAGCCGATATGTGTCGTCGCCCGTCACGATAAGCGAGATGTCTTCGTTTAACATGCCGGGTGGAACGACAAGGTTTGCAAGCGCAATCCGGTCACCGGGACGCGCGAAACGCGCAGGAATGACGGTATCAATAACCGGGATCTGGTAGCGCGCAAACATTGTGCCGATGACTGGCAAGGTATCCGGCGCGACACGCCAATCTAGATTTTGATCTGCGATGGCACGGCCCAGAACCATGCGTGATCGCAGGATTTCAATTTCCGTTACGCTGCGCGGGTCGTTGTCGATCATACTGGACAGGCTGGACGGCAAGGCCAATGCCCCTGACCGTTCCTCAAGCTGCAGCAACGCATCCGCCTGATAGGTCGGGTTTGTGTTCGCCACGTTCAACGCAGCGAGCGCCACGCCAACGACTGTCACAGCAGCAATACGCCAGCGGCCCCGCCACAATGTGCTGATAAGCTGGCCAAGGTCGATTTCGTCGTCGCTGATGTCGAGGGCCTTGTTCATGTTACTATGGTGTCCCGCGATGGCATGATCTGATGAAAGAATGCAGTCGTTTTATCTGGCATTCTTTGATTTCCCTTGGGTGGATTTTTCAAGTTTATCGACCCATGCGTTGGCAGCTGTTTCGACCTGCGCGAACACTTCTTCATGAAAGGTGACAGATCGGCGGTAAGGGTCAGGGATACCTTTTGCGCCGATCCATTGATCGAACAGCATAATCCGGCCTGACAAATCAGGCGCAGTTTTCACAATCTCGCGCTTGTGGCCTGCTTCCATGACAAGGATCAGAGCATGTTGCGCACCAATTTCATACGTAAACTGGCGCGCAACATGACCGTCTAGTGAAACATTGCGGGCAGCGGCGACTGCAGTCGCATCTTCATCTGCGCCATGCCCTTCCAGTGCGGCGATGCCAGCCGACGCCACCCTAATATCAAGGCCACGTTCGGCGATCTTTGTGGCCAGCAAACGTTCCCCCAGCGGGGACCGGCAGATGTTGCCGACACAGACAACCAGAATTGAATCAAATACCAT
>PUNR01000298.1 GCA_003551805.1 Loktanella sp. | reverse complement strand
CCTTCGTAATTGGCGAGGATTTTCTGGACGATGCGGGTGGTTTTCATGGCGTGGCCCCTTTTGGCAATCGGTATTGCCGCAAGGGTTAGGCGCGCGCGGGGCGGGTTGCAAATGTGTTAGCGCGAACGGGGGGCATGTTATCGCAAACGGCAGGCGTGGGGCGGGGTTTACGCCGCCCCCGCGGGGTGTCGGGGTGAACCCCGACCTACCCCAGTGCGGCAACACCCGGCAGGGTTTTGCCTTCCATCCATTCCAGAAATGCACCGCCAGCACCCGAGATGTAGGTGAAATCATCGGCCACGCCTGCCTGGTTCAGCGCTGACACCGTGTCGCCGCCACCGGCGACCGAGATCAGCTTGCCATCGACCGTCAGTTGCGCTGCGTGTTTTGCGGCGGCGTTGGTGGCGGCGTCGAAAGGGGCGATCTCGAACGCACCCAGCGGGCCGTTCCAGATCAGGGTTTTGGCGCTGTCCAGCACCTTGGCGATGTAATCCACCGTTTCGGGGCCTGCGTCGAGGATCATCGCATCATCGGGGCAGGCGTCGGGCGACAGAGTTTCACTGGCAGCACCGGCCTTGAATTCGCGGGCGACCACGATGTCGCGGGGCAGGATGATTTCACAGCCCGCAGCCTGCGCCTTGGCCAGAATGTCACGCGCGGTGTCGGCAAGGTCATGTTCGCAAAGCGATTTGCCGACGTTGATGCCTTGCGCGGCAAGGAAGGTATTTGCCATGCCGCCGCCGATCACCAGATGATCGACCTTTCCAACGAGGTTGCCCAGAAGGTCCAGCTTGGTAGACACTTTTGCGCCACCGACCACGGCCACCACAGGGCGGGCAGGGTTGCCAAGGGCAGCATCAAGCGCGCCCAGTTCTTCTTCCATCAGACGACCGGCGCAGGATGGCAGCAGATGCGCGATGGCTTCGGTGCTGGCGTGGGCGCGGTGCGCGGCAGAGAAGGCGTCGTTGACGTAGATATCGCCAAGGCTTGCCAGACGGGCGGCAAAGGCTTTGTCATTGGTTTCTTCGCCGGGGTGAAAGCGCAGGTTTTCAAGCAGCAGGACTTCTTCATCCTCCATCTCGTCCACGGCTTCGGCGTAGTTGGAGCTGACGAAAGTCACAGTCAGGCCCAGCACATCGGCCACGGTGCCTGCGATATGTTCCAGCGACATTTCAGGAACGACCTTGCCCTTGGGCCGGTCGAAATGGGCGAGCAGGATCACTTTGCCGCCCATCGCATGGATCGTGTCCACGGTGGGGATGATCCGTTCGATGCGGCTGGTGTCGGTGACGGTGCCGTTTTCGACCGGCACGTTGATATCAACCCGCACGAGCGCGCGTTTGCCGTCAAAATCCATGTCGTCGAGTGTTTTATAAGCCATGATCCGCCCCTTTTGCGCTTTTGCGTTATGTGGCGCAAAAGGGCGGGGCGGGTCAAGGCGCGCTGGTGGGGGTCAGGCAGTGGCCTGCATGCGTGACTTTGTGCCGGTCAGGGCGAAATAAAGCCCGCCTGCGAATAGCAGGATATGGAACTGGTTGAACAACAGCAGCTCTAGCGGGGGGGCCCAATAGGCGACGTAGATCACGCCTGCGACGATCGCCGCCAGCCCCAGCCCTGCAATGCGTGTCACCAGATCACCGGTCACACCGCGCAACAGACCGCCCGCGATCAACAGGCCAGCCACGGCGATTTCACCTATCGCGGCCATGGCCCACAAAATGAATGGTACGCCGAAACCTGCAGCGGCATCCGCGCTAAGGGGGAATTTGTCAAAACCCTGTTGCAGCAACACCAAAGCCAAGGGCAGGCGCAAAAGCCAATGCGCATGCGTGCCGCGCGGCAGCACCCGGGATGTGCGTGCAATGATATCGGTCGTTGTCGTCATCTGCTTCATCCTTTCGATTGTGTTTATTTGGTCTGGTTACGTGCGCAAGATTGTGCCGGATCAGGCCAAAATGGCGGGCCTGACAACGTGTCGCAGTGGGGTCGGGGCTTTCCCTTGCAGCCACAGCGCTTTAGGGTGCGCGCAAATTCACCCAAAAGGAGCCCGCAATGGCCGAGATCAAAGACCCAGAGAACACTATCATCATGACCCTGAAAGGTGGCGACGTCATCATCCAGCTTTTGCCCGATATCGCCCCCGGCCATGTCGAGCGGATGAAAACCCTTGCCCGTGCGGGTTCTTATGACAACGTGTGCTTTCACCGTGTGATCGACGGGTTCATGGCGCAGACAGGTGATGTGGCCAATGGCAACATGGAAAAGGATTTCAACATCCGCCGCGCAGGGACCGGCGGGTCTGACATGCCCGATCTGAAGGCCGAGTTTTCCAAGATCCCCCATGCGCGCGGGTCGATCGGTGCCGCGCGTTCGTCCAGCCCGGACAGCGCCAACAGCCAGTTTTTCATCAACTTCAAGGACAATGATTTCCTGAACGGTCAGTATACCGTTTACGGGCAGGTCATTTCCGGCATGGAACATGTCGATGCGATCACCAAGGGCGAGCCACCTGCGAACCCTGACCGCATGATCAGCGTCAAGGTGGCTGCTGATGTATAAGCACCTGATTGCACTGGCCCTGCTGGCCAGCCCTGCCTATAGCGCGGGCCTTGAAATCGACATCGCGGGCGAAGCGAACGGCACCATCACCATCGACCTGTTCGAGGATGTGGCGCCGCTGCATGTTGCGCAGATCACGGCGATTGCCGAAACCGGCGCCTACGACAACGTGGTGTTCCACCGCGTGATCGACGGGTTCATGGCGCAGACTGGCGACGTGCAGAACGGCGTGATGGGCAGCGACATGACGCGTGCCGGCACCGGCGGGTCCGATTTGGGCAATATCCCGGCCGAGTTTTCCGACCTGCCGTTTGAACGCGGTGTAGTCGGCATGGCGCGGTCGCAAAACCCCGACAGCGCCAATAGCCAGTTCTTTATCATGTTCGAACCGGGCTATTTCCTGAACGGGCAATATACGGTCGTCGGTGAAGTTGTCGAAGGCATGGATATTGTCGATGCGATCAAACGCGGCACAGGCCCGAACGGTGCTGTCATCGGCCAGCCCGATGTGATGGCCGCTGTGCGCGTCGTCGAGTAAGAATCTTACAGCCCTCTCACCATTGCGCGAGGGGGCTGTGCGAACGCCGCTGGCTCGGGCATCATTTTTCCAAATGTGGAGGAAATGATGCGTCCGATTGCCAGTTTTGCCGTACTTGCCCTGACCGCGACGGCGGGCTTCGCTGATCCGGACCTTTGGCGCGGTGAATGGCCGGACACCGATTTTGAAACCACCATTCTGGACGACTGGTCCGAGGTGATTTCGGGCGGTCCACCCAAGGACGGGATTCCCGCGCTGGATGATCCCAGCTTTATCAGTGTTGCGGATGATACGCGCCTGACCCCGCTTGAACCTGTCATCACGCTGGAAATCGAAGGCCACGTGCCGCGCGCCTATCCGATCCGCTATCTGACGTGGCACGAGATCGTGAATGATGTTGTGGGCGATATGCCCGTCGCGGTGACATTCTGCCCTTTGTGCAATTCGGGTATCAGCTTTGACCGGCGGACCGACGCGGGGCTGTTAAGTTTCGGGGTCTCTGGCAAGCTGCGCCATTCCGACATGATCATGTACGACCGCGAAACCGAAAGCTGGTGGCAGCAGGCCACGGGCGATGCCATTGTTGGCCGTCTGACCGGTACAGACCTGCAGACCCTGCCAAGCTGGATGGAAAGCTGGGATATGTTCCGCAGCCGCAATCCTGACGGTCTGGTGATGGATGAACCGCCATTCAACCGCAATTACGGGGCCAATCCTTATGTGCGGTATGACACTTCGCAGCGCCCGTTCTTGTTTGCGGGCGAGATGCCGCCACATGACATCCCCGCACTTGCCCGCGTTGTGCGGGTGGGGGAACGCGCCTGGCCGCTGACCCGCCTCAGCGAGGCGGGGCAGTTGACCGAGGCCGACGTGACCCTGACTTGGGTCGCGGGGCAGGCTTCTGCGCTGGATACGGCGCAGATCGGTGCGGGGCGCGATGTCGGCAATGTGCGGGTGCAGGATGCAGCAGGGCAGGATGTGCCGCATGATGTGATGTTCGCATTTGCCTTTCACGCCTTCTGGCCGGACGGTGACTGGATGTTGGGTGAATGATGTCACCTTGACTTGGGCGAGGCACCGCATTCTGTTGCGGCGATGGAACGTAAATCCCAAGTTGATCTTTTCGGTGCCACCGCCCTGACGGGTTTCGCGCTGCTGCTGGCCTTTAATCAGGTGGTGATCAAAGTCACCAATGACGGGCTGCAACCGGTGTTTTTCGCAGGTCTGCGGTCGGCGGGCGCGGTGGTGTGTATTCTGATCTGGATCTGGTGGCGCAAGATCCCCTTGCGGATCATGCCGGGCACTGCACTTTGGGGAATTGCTGTTGGGCTGGTGTTTTCATTTGAATTTCTATGCCTGTTTGTCGCGCTGGACCTGACGGCGGTCAGCCGTGCCAGCGTGATTTTCTATTCGATGCCGGTCTGGCTGGCGCTGATCGCCCATGTCGT
>PUNR01000418.1 GCA_003551805.1 Loktanella sp. | reverse complement strand
GGCGCGTATTTGGCGTGATAATCATACCACCCATCGGTGATGATATCGGTGACAGTCAACGCGCGGTCGCCCATGACGGTCGTCGTCAGTTCGCGCCCCGGTGCATAGGTTTCCACCATCACACGCGCAGGCATGTCATCTGCCAGTTGCGGCGGGCTGTTGGCCGCATCATGCACGATGTAGATCCCGACGCTGGAACCTTCGTTGTAGGGCTTCACCACATAGGGCGGCGGCATCACATGGCGCGCGCGCACATCGTCGGCATCGGCAAGCATGCTATTCATCACCGGCAAACCGACGGCGCGGTAAATATCTTTGGTGCGTTCTTTGTCCAGCGTCAGGGCCGAGGCAAGAATCCCCGAATGTGTATAAGGAATGCGCAGCCATTCCAGCAGGCCCTGAACGGCGCCGTCTTCGCCCCAACGGCCATGCAGCGCGTTAAAGACGACATCGGGGGCAATTTCGGTTAAACGCGTGGCAAGGTCGGGGCCTGCATCGACCTCGATCACATCACATCCTGCTTCCCGTAAAGCCGCTGCACATTCGGCACCAGAGCTGAGCGATACCTCGCGTTCAGCCGATGGACCGCCCATCAGAACAACTACTTTCGGGTTTGCCCTGCTCGACATACCCACCGCCTTTTTCGCGGATCTTGTGATCCGTCATTGGTTGTGCCCCATTGCAGGGGCGCTGGTCTTTGCGACCTTTAGTCAGCGTGTCGTTTGCCGACCCGCATAATTTCCCACTCTAGCGTGATCGCTTGGGAATCGTAAACCTTTTTCCGCACCAATTCGCCGAGATCTTCAAGATCGGCGGCAGTGGCACCGCCGGCATTGGTCAGAAAGTTGGGATGTTTGATATTCATCACCGCGCCACCCAGGGTTGCACCGCGCATACCGGCAGCGTCAATCACTGCCCAGGCCTTTAACTCGTGCGTGTCATCGGCCCGTCCGGTGGATGAAAACCCCGCCGGATTGCGAAACGTCGACCCGGCGGTGCGGTCCTTGGTGGGCTGGGTCGCGTCACGCTTGGCCAGTTGATCCTCCATCCGCGCGGCAAGTGTGGCCGGATCGCCGCTGGGCGGCGCAAAGGTTGCAGCCAGAATGATCGCACCAGCAGGCAAACTGCTTTGACGATACGCCAATTGCAGGTCACCGGCGGCCAATGCGATGATCGTGCCATCACGCAAGGCAACGGTCACCGATGTCAGGACATCCGCCACATAGGCCCCGTAGCAGCCCGCGTTCATCCGCACGGCCCCACCGATTGTGCCCGGAATGGTGCGCAAAAAGGTCAGGTCCAACCCCGCCTCTGCCGCGCGGCGTGCGACATGGGCGTCAAGTGCTGCAGCGCCCGCAGTGACCGTGTTACCGTCGACTGCGATCGTATTGAACCCCCGCCCCAGCCGCACCACGACACCGGTGATCCCGCCATCGCGTACGATCAGATTGCTACCGACGCCCATGGGAAAAACCGGCACATCAGGGTCGAGCGCTGCCAGAAACGCGGTCAGATCAGCGGTATCGGCAGGCTGGAACAACACCTCGGCCGGGCCGCCGACGCGCATCCATGTCAGATCTGCCAGCGGGCGGTGCGGGGTCAGGGTGCCACGGACGGGCGGAAGGTCACGCATGCGTCAGGTTTTCCTTTTGTTTCCAGCCGATGATGCCGCCGATCAGCGCACCAAGACCAGCAGGCAAGGCCAGAAACAGCAGGCCAAACACATACAGCAAGCCGTCCCATCCGGTCGCCTGTTCAAGACCAAAAATCATCGCGACTGTAAAGCCCAGCCAAACAACCGCCATGGACCAAAGGCCCAGTTGCGTCTTCAGCCTGCCAAACCAGAATGACAGTGCTGTTGCTGCAGCAAAGGCCGCAGTCGGAAACACAACAAGGAACAGAAATTCTTCAGACATGATTCGCCTCCATTATTGAACGATGTTCAATATGTAGTGATAAAATGAACGTCGTTCAATACTTAAATCCTGTCGTCGCGATTCCGCAGCAATTTACCCAGCAATGCCCCCGCACTGGCCCCCAGCATCGCCGGTACAAAAACCAACAGGCCCAGCGCCATGGCGCGCACCGGATCAATGCCAAAAGGTTTGGCGGTCGCATAGCCAAGCACAACCAGCACAGCCCCCAGCACCGACAGGATCGTCACCACCCAGCCGAACTGCCCTGCCCGCGCCAGACGGGCCTGCACGAAAAACGGCACCAGCGCACAGAACGCCATGCCCGCAATGATCCAAAATCCATCCATCAGCGCACCCATGCACGGCGCATCCAGCGCCACAGGTAGATTACAGGCCAGCGCAGCACCGAACCGCCAACGACCAAAGCCAAAGCACCGACCCACGGCCCCGCCTGCCACGTCACCCAGACCAGCAAAGGCAGGCCAATGGCAATCAGCACATAGGCCCGCCGCCAGTGGTTATCGCTGGACGGAAACGCCGCCATCACAAAAGCAAGCACCACCCAAAGCGCAATGGCCACCAAAGGTGCGGTCATGAACGCCCCGCCATGCAGAGCGTTACCCTTGCAACCGTGCAGGCAACCCGTTCGCCCAAGTGCTGATCGTGCCTGCACCCAGACAGACAACCATATCGCCCGGCTTTGCCTGCTCGCGGACCAGACGTTCCAGATCGTCTTCGGAATTGACGATACGGGCGTGGCGGTGGCCGTGGCGGATCAGGCCAGCGACCAGATCAGCGTGGCTTGCGCCTTCGATCGGGTCTTCGCCAGCGGCGTAAACTTCGGAAATGCCGACAACATCAGCGTCGTTGAAACAGGTGCAGAAATCCTCGAAATGATGCGAAAGGCGGCTGTAGCGGTGCGGTTGATGCACGGCGATCACGCGGCCTGTCGTTGCCTGACGCGCGGCGCGCAGCACGGCGGCAATCTCGACCGGGTGGTGGCCGTAATCGTCGATGATGGACACACCGTTCACTTCACCCACTTTGGTAAAGCGGCGGTTGACCCCGCCGAACCCTTTCAGGGCGGCGCGTATTTCGTCCTTTTTCAGGCCCAGATGCCGCGCCACAGCGACAGCGGCCAGCGCGTTCGATACGTTGTGATCCCCCGGCATCGGCAGTTCGCAGCCTTGGATCACCTGATCCTCGGCCTGAAGTGCGATATCGAAATGCGCCACACCCGCCTTGTAGGTCAGGTTGATCGCGCGCACGTCTGCCTGCGCGTTGAAACCAAAGGTCACGACACGGCGGTCGGTGATCCGGCCCACCAGCGCCTGTACCTCTGGATGATCGGTGCAGCATACGGCCAGACCGTAAAACGGGATGTTCGACACAAAATCGTAAAACCCTTTGCGCAGGTTTTCGATCGTGCCCCAATGTTCCATGTGTTCGGGGTCAATATTGGTAACAATGGCGATGGTCGCAG
Source organism: Loktanella sp. (assembly GCA_003551805.1). Lineage (GTDB taxonomy): Bacteria > Pseudomonadota > Alphaproteobacteria > Rhodobacterales > Rhodobacteraceae > Yoonia. The sequence continues at coordinate 15,115 of PUNR01000418.1, read as the reverse complement.
GCAGGCGGTTGAAGGTGCCGTCGCTTTCATCGGCTTCGACCACCATCCATTCACCCTGCCCCATGCGGGCGTTGGACCCATAGGCGTGGATGATGCCGCCGTTGATCACGGTCGGGTCAATGTTGCCTTCATCCAGCAGCGCCGCAACCATCGTGGTCGTCGTCGTCTTGCCATGCGTCCCCGCAACAGCGACGTTCGATTTCAGGCGCATCAATTCGGCCAGCATTTCCGCACGGCGTACGACAGGCAGGCCGGTGGCGCGGGCGGCGTCAAGTTCGGGATTGCCGGTTTTGATCGCAGATGAAATCACCACAACGGCTGCACCGGCCAGATTTTCCGCCTTCTGGCCTTCAAAGATCACAGCGCCCAAGGCTTTCAGCCGGTCGGTGATCTTGGTCGCTTTCAGGTCGGACCCTTGCACGCGATAGCCGTGGTTCAGCAACACCTCGGCAATACCGGACATGCCGATGCCGCCAATACCGACGAAATGGATCGGGCCAACATCAAGAGGCAGTTTGGTTGCAGCATTCATCACAGGGGTTCCATCCATCATTTCTTGCGCGCCTCTGCCAGATTTTCCACCAATTGTACAAGCCGGTCTGTCGCATCCGGCACCGCGCATTGCATGGCCTTGCGCGCCATGTCGGACGCCATCGCACCATCCGACAACATGTTTTCCAACGCCATCGTCAAGGTCGGCGCGGTGAAATGGTCCTCTGACATCAGCAGGGCGGCACCGGCCTCGACCAATTGGCGGGCATTGGCGGTTTGTTCGTCCCGCACGGCAGCAGCGAACGGCACCCAGATCGCAGGGCGCCCGATCACGCTGACATCGGCGACAGTGGACGCGCCAGAGCGCGAGATGACCAGTTGCGCTTCGCTCATCCTTGCGGGGATGTCGGCAAAGAAAGCCTGTACATCCGCGGCAATCCCAGCCTGCGCATAAAATTGCGCGACGCGGTCCATATCTTCGGCGCGGGCCTGATGACTGACACGAATATTGCGGCGCAGATGGTCAGGCAGTGCGGCAACGGCAGCGGGCACCACATCGGACATGATCCGCGCGCCCTGCGACCCACCCATCACCAGCAAGGCCATGGGGTAATCGCCCGGCGCGATATAGGGCGCCCCCGCGCGGTCCAGCACCGCCGCACGCACCGGATTGCCGGTATGCACACCGGTAACGCCATCGGGCAACACAGTTGGCCAAGTGCCGCAGGCGACCTGATCGACGCGTTTGGCAAAAGCCTGATTAACGCGGCCCAGAACGCCGTTTTGTTCATGGATCATCCGCGGGATACGCAGCGCCCAAGCCGCCGCCATTGCTGGGATCGCAGGATAACCGCCGAAACCCACGACTACCGCAGGCCGGTCCAGCAGCATCCGCCATTTGGCCGCAGCGATACCACCCATGATACGAAACGGCACGGCAAACTTGGCCACAGCTCCGCCGCGCGCGAAAGTGGCGCTGCCCACAGTGCTGACCGCGACGTCCTGCGGAAAACCGCCGGTATAGCGTGCGCCGCGTGCGTCAGTGGACAATTTCACGCGCCAGCCACGGGCCAGCATCGCCTCGGCCAGGGCTTGGGCGGGGAACATATGCCCGCCGGTGCCGCCCGCGGCGATGATAAGCAACGGCGCCTTCATCGGTTTGCGCGGCGCAGCAGGATATCGACCATCTCGCCCTGCGGACGGCGGCGGGTGAAGGCCAGAAGCATCCCGATGGCGATACCGCCCGCGATCAGCGACGAACCACCGTAGGACACGAAAGGAAGCGTCATACCCTTGGCGGGCAGCAGACGTGCGGCGACACCGACATTGATCATCGCCTGCGCCCCAAAGATACAGGCAAGCCCGGTGCCCGCCAGCCTGATGAACGGATCACGTTCCTTCATCAGGCGAAACAGCGACCCCACGACGATCGTCATGTAAAGCGCGATAATGACAAGCACGAGGACCAGACCATATTCCTCGGCGGCGACCGCAATGATGAAATCGGTATGTGCGTCTGGCAGGGACCATTTGACCTGCCCTTCGCCGACGCCGACGCCGAAAAAGCCGCCTTCGCGGATGGCATTGGTGGCGAAACCAAGCTGTGTGGTCGGATCCACGTCAGGCGAAAGGAACCCGTCGATCCGACGGGCAAAGTGTTCGGAATTGGAATAAAACACAGTGCCTGCGAAAAACGCAGCGGCAGCCAGACCAATCAGCAAGGTCATCGGCGCGCCTGCGACGAAATACATCACACCCCACGAAAACATCACCAAAGCGGCCTGTCCAAAATCAGGCTGAAACGCCAGCATCATCGTGATCGCCATGGTCAGGATAAACGAATAGAGCTTGCCGGGTGGGCCGCCCAACTGGGTCGACGCCGCCAACAGCCATGCTGACATGACGATAAACCCCGGCTTGAGAAATTCCGAAGGTTGCACTGAAACGAAGCCCAACGAATACCAGCGCGTCGCACCTTTGCCGAAATCGGTGCCGAAAAACGGCAGCAAGGCGATGGATACAAAAGCCGCCAGAAAGCCCAGAATCGCCAGACGGCGCACCATGACGGGCGACATCATCGACACCGCGATCATCACGATAATCGCGACCCCGCCAAAGAACGCCTGCCGGATCACATAGTGAAAAGGTTCCAACCCCGTGCGCGCAGCCAGCGGCGGCGACGCAGCAAGGCCCAACAGCAGACCGATCCCGAACAGGACCAGCACGCAGGACAATGTCCATTTATCAATCGTCCGCCACCAACGTGGAAGAACCGGATCCCCGGTTTGTACCGGGGCCGCACCATAGACCATTTCCGTCATGGATCACCGCCAATTTGCCTCTGCCGCCCGATTTTTCGGGTCTCGGGGCAAGCATAGACCGGCTTGGCGCGCTTATCTACATAAAATCTATGCTCTTGCGCTGATGCGCGATCAACGGCACATCGCAGGGCATGAAAGTGCAAACCTTGATCATCGGGGCCGGTGCGGCGGGCATGATGTGCGCGGCCCATGCGGGTGCCGGCGTGCTGGTGGTCGATCATGCGCGCGCGGCGGGCGAAAAAATTCGTATTTCGGGTGGCGGGCGGTGCAATTTCACCAATCTGCATTGCGCGCCCGATAATTTTATCAGCCAGAACCGCCATTTCGCGAAATCGGCATTGGGGCGGTATACCCAGTGGGATTTCATCAGTCTGGTTGATGCGCATGGCATTGCCTGGCACGAAAAGACGCTGGGTCAGCTGTTTTGCGATACGTCCGCAAAGGACATCATCACCATGCTGCGCGCCGAAATGGACAACGCGGGTGCGCAATTGTGGCTACAGACAAAGGTCGAGAGTATCCGCCACGATGGTGTGGATTTTGTGGTCAGCCTGATGCGGCAGGACCGCGCGGTCACCGTGACGGCGCGCAATCTGGTCATGGCCAGTGGCGGCAAATCCATCCCGAAAATGGGCGCGACCGGCCTTGCCTATCAGGTCGCGGCGGATTTTGGCCTGCGCGTGGTCATGCCACGGCCCGGATTGGTGCCGCTGACCTTTGCGGATGAACGGTTCAAACCCCTTGCCGGAGTTGCGGCACCGGCGCGGGTGACCGCAGGCAACACCAGTTTTAACGAAGCGTTGCTATTTACCCATCGCGGCTTGTCGGGGCCTGCGGTGCTGCAAGCCTCGTCCTACTGGCACGAAGGCGAGGCGATCAGCATCGACCTGATCCCCGGCACCGACCTGTTGACGCGCTTGCAACAGCACCGGAGCAGTGACCCGCGCAAAGCGCTGACGACGATTATGTCGCTTTACCTGCCAGGCCGGCTGGTAGATTATCTGGCCGAAGGATTTGCACTGACAGGCACGATGGCCGATCAAAGCGATGTCCGCCTGACCGCGATTTGTGCCGCGTTGCAGGATTGGCAGATCACACCGTCAGGGTCCGAAGGCTACCGCACTGCCGAAGTCACCATCGGCGGGATCGACACCGCGGCCTTGTCATCACAAACCATGGCGGCCAAGACCTGTCCGGGTCTGTATTTCATCGGTGAATGCGTCGATGTGACAGGCTGGCTTGGCGGCTTCAATTTCCAATGGGCCTGGTCGTCCGGCTGGGCCGCAGGGCAAGCGATCCGTCAGGCGTAGGGTGGGGTCATGCCCACCTTACGCAGCATCAGGCAACGCGGGCGGTAACGGGGGAAGTCGTGCGCGTTTGTTTCATATCCGTCAGTACAAATTCGTTCACCAACCGCGTCAATGTGCTTGCGCTGTGCTGCATCGATGTGATCGCCGCCACGGTTTGTTCTGCCATTGCAGCATTGTGCTGGGTCACCTGATCAAGCTGGGTCACACCTGTGGCAATTTCCGACAGGCCGGTGGATTGTTCTTGCGACGAATTTGTGACCTGCGACATCAGCTCGCTCGCTCTGCCGACTTCTGTGACAATGCTATTCAGCGCTTCGCCTGCCTGGGCAGCCAACAACACACCACCATCGACCAGTTCAGCACTTTTGGAGATCAATGTTTTGATTTCCTTTGCCGAATCCGACGCGCGTTGCGCCAGATTGCGGACCTCGGACGCAACAACGGCAAAGCCGCGGCCTGCATCGCCTGCGCGCGCAGCTTCCACCCCTGCGTTCAATGCAAGCAGGTTTGTCTGAAACGCCATGTCGTCGATAACGCTGACAATATCCGAAATCCGCGTCGACGCCTCTGCGATATCGCGCATCATCTGTACGCTTTGCTGGACAACGTCATTGCCGCGTTTGGCGTTTTGCTGGGCCTGCGCCACGACCTTGTCGGTTTCCAGCGTCGCGGCCACAGATGACCTGACCGTCGTTGTGATCTGTTCAACCGCAGCAGCTGTCTGTTCAAGCGTCGCGGCCTGCGTTTCTGTCCTGCGCGACAGATCTTCGGCGGCGACCGTCATTTCCTTTGCGTGCCTGTCGATGCTTTCACTTGCCGATTGTATCCGCCCCAGCACATCCCGAAACGTGCCGACCAGCGTGTTGAACGAAACCCGGATATCATCATAGCGCGCAGGATAATTGCTTTCGGTAGAATCAGGGATGGGCCGTGCCTGTTCAATCCCATCGCGGATATGATCAAAGGCGATGTTTTGTTCGTCCATCTGCGCGGCAAAATACGCCTTGATCACATAATGCATGTCAAGCCCGAAGGCCCGGTTCAACAATGGTAACGCGCTGCTAAGGCGCCTTCGCAGGATCAGACCGGACACCCCCTGCGCCCGTTTCAGCAGCAGGCCCTGAATCTGCGATGTCGCATGGCTGTATCCTGACAAATACAACAAAAACGGAAGCTGGATTTTGAAATGCACCCGCCCAAGCCGGTCTGCCGACGTCAGATAGGCCGCATCAAACTGTCCGGAAAACAGTAGTTCCCAATGCCGTTTCTGTTCGTGCCGTGCGTGATCCATCATCGCCTGATCGGGGAAGTATCGCATGGAATCGGCGTCCGATGATGCAAAACTGTAAAAATGGTCCAGCACCTGATCCATGATCGGCATGGCCAGCGCGCCCGCCGCTTTCACGCTGTCGCGGTCAAGGTCGAATTTCTGCAAGACTTGTTCGATAGTTTCGTTCATATCCGGTGATCCCGCGGCAAAGAATGGCTCTTTGCGCAGGTCTACCCGAACAATCGTAAATATTCCGTTGCCAGATTGACGATTTCACGCAAGCGGCGTTGATAATGCCTCTGCCACGCAAGCCATAAAATCATCACCGCGCTGTTCAAAGTTGTCATATTGATCGAATGACGCCGCCGCTGGTGCCAGAAGCACCACATCGCCCGGCTCTGCCTCGGCTGCGGCAAGGGCGACAGCGCGGGCCATGGTTGTGCAAACTTCGGCCTGTGTTGCGGATAATTGGCGGGCGAATTGTTCAGCCTCGCGGCCGATCACATAGGCTTTGGCGACGTTGGACAAATGCGGCAAAAGGTTATCCAACCCGCCTTCTTTTTGCAGACCGCCGCAGATCCAGCGGATGCGCGAAAAGGCCTGCAAGGCTTTGGCGGCGCTATCGACATTCGTGGCCTTGCTGTCGTTGACAAAGCGCACGCCGTCCCGTTCGCCCACGATCTGGCTGCGGTGCGGCAGACCGGGGTAGGATTGCATCGCCGCCTCGATCGCGCGGGGGCCAAGGCCCAATGTCCGGCAGACCGCATAGGCGGCGCAAGCGTTCTGGTGGTTATGCGCACCGGGCAGCCCTGCGATGGGGCGCAGATCAATTGTACCGACCTGCCGCCCGTGCCGGTATTCCGACAAGAACCCTTTGCGCGCGAAAACGGACCACGCCGCCTCGGTCAGTTTCTGACCAGAGGATACCAGCAGCACACGGTCATCACCGGCACCTTCGGACAGTTGGTTCGCCAGATAGCGACCTTCGTTTTCGTCGATGCCGATGATTGCGCGGTCAGGCCCGCCTTCGGCAAAAAGCCGCCGTTTAGCTGCGAAATAGCCGCCCGGCCCTGCGTGCCGGTCCAGATGATCGGGTGACAGATTGGTCAGCACCGCGATATCGGGCGTCAAGGCCCGCGCAAGATCGGTCTGATAGGATGACAGTTCCAGCACGATCACTTCGCCATCATGGGCGGGGTCGATATCAAGAACACCGCGCCCGATATTGCCGGCAAGCTGCGCAGGGCGTCCGTTTTCGACCAGTATATGGTGGATCAGGGCGGATGTGGTGGATTTGCCGTTCGATCCGGTCACGGCAACGATCCGCGGTGTTGTCTCGAACCCGTCCCAGTCGTCGGTGGCAAAGGACCTAAAGAACAGCCCGATATCGTTGTCCACCGGCACACCAGCGACCCAAGCCGCGACAATGGCGGGGTGCGGGATGGGGTACAGATGCGGGATGCCCGGGCTGACGATCAGTGCCGCGACACCTGCGTAGGATGATGCTTGCGTCAGGTCGCGCAGGGCATAGCCCGCCTCGTCTGCCGCGTCACGACCGTTCTGGCCATCGTCCCAGACAACGACGCTGGCACCGCCCGCCTGCAAGGCCGCTGCCGTGGCACGACCCGACCGGCCCATGCCAAGCACGGCCACCGTCGCACCGTCATATCCGCGCACTGGAATCATGTTTTGACCTTTTTGTTGCGTCGCAAAGCGCCCTTGGCCTGCGTAGGGTGGGTTTGAACCCACCTTACGTCACAGGTTTACCGGACCTTCAATGTCGCCAGCCCGATCATCGCCAGAATAAGCGAGATGATCCAGAAACGGATCACGATCTGGGGTTCAGACCAACCTTGTTTTTCGTAATGGTGATGGATCGGCGCCATCAGGAACACGCGTTTACCGGTGCGTTTGAAATAGAGCACCTGAATGATGACCGACAGGGCCTCGACCACGAAAAGGCCGCCGACGACGGCCAGCACGATCTCGTGCTTGGTGGCCACGGCGATCGCACCCAGACCACCGCCCAGCGCGAGGGATCCGGTATCGCCCATGAACACGGCCGCTGGCGGTGCGTTATACCACAAAAACCCAAGGCCGCCGCCGATCAGACCCATCGTAAAGATCAGCAATTCGCCTGTATCAGGAACATAATGCACATCCAGATATTGGGTGAAATCGACACGGCCCACCGCATAAGCGATCACACCGAATGTGCCCGCAGCAATCATCACCGGCATGATCGCCAGACCGTCCAACCCGTCGGTCAGGTTCACAGCATTGGCCGACCCCACAATCACGATCACCGAGAAAGGTATAAACAATAGCCCCAGATTGATCAGCGTGGCCTTGAACACCGGCACGGCTAGCTGGTTGGTCAGATCTTCTGGATGATATTGCGCCGCCCAATAGGCCGCGATTGCGGCGATCAGGATACCTAGCAGGATCCGTACCTTGCCGGATACGCCGGATGTGTTCTGCTTGGATACTTTGGCATAATCATCGGCAAAACCAATGGCGGCAAAGGACAGCGTCACGAAAAGCACCATCCAGACGAACGGGTTGTCCAGTCGCGCCCAAAGCAGCGTCGACACCGTCAGCGCGCCCACGATCAGCAAACCGCCCATCGTTGGCGTGCCGGCTTTGGCGAAATGCCCTTCGGGTCCGTCGCTGCGGATCGGCTGGCCTTTGCCTTGCTTGCGGCGCAGCACGTTGATCAGGGGGCGGCCAAAGATAAACCCGAACAGCAAGGCTGTCAGAAAGGCTCCACCGGCACGAAACGTGATATAGCGGAAAAGGTTGAAAACGTCGCCGCCATCTGAAAGTGCCGTAAGCCAGTAAAGCATGATGATGTCCTTTTATTCGTAAGCGCGGCGATGCCCGAGTTTGCGGATCGCGTCAACGACCAGAGAGACTTTGCTGCCTTTTGACCCCTTGACCAGCACAACATCGCCTGCATCCACGAGCCGTGACACCTGCGTTGCAAGATCAGCCGCATTTGCGCACCATTGCCCGCGTCTGGCGTCAGGCAATGCGTCCCAAAGGTGCCGCATCAATGGCCCTGCGCAATGGATCAGGTCTAGCTTTTGTAAATGCCTATTCTGCGCCATGCCCGTATGCATCGCCACCTCGTCCGGTCCGAGTTCGAGCATATCGCCCAAAATCGCGATCCGCCGCCCTTTCACAATCCGGCCCACACCGTCGCGCGGCTGTCCGGCGGCGATCACCTCTAGCGACGCGGCCAGCGATGTCGGATTGGCGTTGAACGCATCATCGATCAGATCAATCGTTTCTGCGTCATTGGCGATATCAAGCGCGATGATTTCCCGCGTTCCACGTCCCGCAGGCGGCACCCAAAGCGCCAGATCAAGCGAGGCTGCAACGGGATCAGCGCCCAAAGCTGCGACCACCGCCAGCACCCCCACCGCATTCAGCGCGAAATGCCGTCCGGGGACGGACAGCTTGAACAGGTAATCATGGCCGGGCGATCCTGCGCCGATCACGGTGACATCCTGACAGATGCGCAAATCGTTGATCCGCCATTCCCCCACGGTTTCGCCAAACAGGACAATCTGCGCACCGACGCTTTGCGCGCGGTCTTGCAACAGCTTGCTTGTGGCGATGTCACCGTTCAGCACTGCAATGCCATCCGATTCAAGACCGTCGACAATTGTGGCTTTCTCGGCAGCGATCCCGTCAAGGTTTTGGAACGATGCCAGATGCGCCGCCGCCACGGTCGTCACCATCGCGACATGCGGGCGGGCCATGCGCGACAAAGGCGCGATTTCGCCCGGATTGCTCATCCCGATCTCGATCACGGCGAAATCGGTGTTGGCGGGCATGCGCGCCAGCGTCAACGGCACGCCCCAATGGTTGTTATAGGATGCTTCTGCCGCATGGCATTTGCCTTGGCGCGACAGCACCGTGCGCAACATTTCCTTGGTCGATGTCTTGCCTACCGATCCGGTGATCGCGGCAATCCGCGCTTTGCTGCGCGCGCGCGCGGCTTTGCCCAGCGCCTCTAGTGCTGCAAGCACGTCGGGGACCACCAGCAATGGCGCATCAGTGGGCACACCCTCGGGGCGGTGGCTGACCAAAGCGGCGGCAGCGCCTTTTTCCAAGGCCAGCGCGACAAACTCATGCCCGTCGCGAACATCTTTCAGCGCAACGAACAGATCACCTTTTTGCAGGGTGCGCGTGTCAATCGACACGCCCGTCGCGGCCCAGTCGCCGCTGGTCACACCCCCCGTGGCGGCAGTGGCATCGGCAGCGGTCCAAAGCGCGGTCATATCCGCCCCTCCAACGCCGCGACAGCAACACTGGCCTGTTCGACATCGTCAAAGGGCATGACCGTATCGCCAATAATCTGCCCGCTTTCATGGCCTTTGCCTGCGATCAGCAAGGCATCACCCGGTTGCAGCATGTCGATACCGCGCAGAATCGCCTCGGCCCTGTCGGCGACTTCGGTCAGGCTTTCGCAGGCCTGCGCGCCTTGCATAACAGCGGCGCGGATGGTGGCGGGGTCTTCCGATCTTGGGTTGTCGTCAGTGACGATCACGGAATCGGCAAAGTCCGCTGCCGCTGCCCCCATCAAAGGGCGCTTGGCGCGGTCACGGTCGCCCCCTGCCCCGATGATCGCGACGATCCGGCCCATCACATGCGGGCGCAACGCCTTCAGCGCGGTCTGCACAGCATCAGGCGTATGGGCGTAATCAACAAACACCGCAGCACCATTGGCACGGGTCGCGGCCAGTTCCATCCGGCCCCGCACCGTGCCAAGCTGCGGCAAAGCGGCGAACACATCCAGCGGATCAGCCCCCGCAGCAATCACCAGCCCAGCGGCAAGCAGGACATTTTCCGCCTGAAACCCGCCGATAAGCGCAAGCCGCGCGTGATACGGGCGGCCTTGCCATGTGAACAGCAGGTCTTGCCCTGTCGCGTCAAAGCGCTGGCCTGTCAGGCGCAACCGCGCCTCTGCCGCGCGACCGACGCCGATGACTTCCTGCCCGCGGCCAGTGCAAATCGCGGCGACCTCGGGCCCTTTGGGATCGTCAAGATTGACGACCGCCACGCCATCTTCGGCCAGAACACGGGTGAACAGGCCCATCTTGGCGTCAAAATACGCCTCGAATGTTTCGTGGTAATCCAGATGGTCTTGCGTGAAGTTCGTGAAACCGGCAGCCGCCAGCAGCACACCGTCAAGGCGGCGCTGGTCAAGGCCATGCGACGACGCCTCCATCGCGACATGGGTGACACCGTTAGCCGCTGCTTCTGCCATCACACGGTGCAGGGTGATCGGCTCGGGGGTGGTGTGTTTCAGCGGATAGGCCCATGCGCCTTCAACCCCGGTTGTGCCAAGGTTGACGCCTGCCAGCCCCAGTTCTTCCCAGATCTGGCGACAAAAGCTGGACACGGATGTTTTTCCGTTCGTCCCTGTCACTGCGACAACCGTGGCCGGATGCGCCCCGAACCAGAGCGAGGCTGTCTGCGCCAGCGTCTGCCGCGGGTCTTCAGCCACGACCAAGGCTGCATCGCTGGCGGCCAGCACATCGGCCGCAATCCGCGCGCCAGCAGCATCGGTCAGCACCGCTGCCGCGCCCATGCGCAGGGCATATTGGATGAATTCCGCGCCATGCACTGCGGTGCCGGGCAAAGCCGCGAACAGGCTACCACTGATGACATCGCGGCTGTCCACAGCCAGTGATGTCACCGCCACATCGCGCCCCTGCGCTGCCGTCAGACCCAGCGCTGTCAGTGTTTTCATGGCACGACCCCCTAATTCGAGGTGAGTGTTATACCGACAGGTTCACCCATGTCCATCTGTGGTCGCAGGCCCAGCAAAGGTGCCGTCCGGCGAATGATTTCCGCTGCCACAGGCACGGCTGTCCAGCCTGCGGTGCGGCGCGGTTCGGTGCCGGATGTTTCAATCGGTTCATCCAGCGTTACAATCAGCACATATTGCGGATCACTGGCAGGGAACACCGATGCAAAGGTCGCGATGACCTTGTCAGGGTAATAGCCGCCACCCGCAGCGCGCGGTTTGTCGGCGGTGCCGGTCTTGCCGCCAACTTCGTAGCCTTCCACGTCACCCATCGAAGCTGTGCCTTCGGTCACGGTCAGACGCAGCATGTTCACGATGGAATCGCTGACCGCCTGGCTAACAACGCGGGGGCCCGGTGTCGGTACGGGATTGACCAGCAAGGTCGGTTCAACCTTGGTGCCGCCATTGACCATCGCGGCATAGGCTGCCGCCAGATGCAAAGGCGATGACGATAGGCCGTGGCCGTAGGAAATTGTCATCGTCGAAATCTCGGACCAGTTGCGCGGCAACAAAGGTGCGCCGGTCGGGGCTTCGATCATTTCGACGGGGGTGGCTTGCAACAGCCCCAGTTGGCCAAGGAAACTGCGCTGCCGTTCCCCGCCGATCTGCATGGCGATCCGCGCGGTGCCGACGTTGGAGGATTTGACGATCACATTCGTGGCGCTGTTCTGCGGGCCATAATTGCGGAAATCGCGGATCCGGAAGCGGCCCCATGTCAGCGGGTTGGTCGTGTCGATCATCGTATTGGCGTTGATCAGACCAAGCTCCATCGCTTGGGCGACGGCGAAAATCTTGAACACAGAGCCCAATTCGTAAACGCCCTGCACCGCGCGGTTGAACAGCGGGCTGTCGGATTGATCGCCAGTCGTTGCCACCTGCGGGCGGTTGTTAGGGTCAAAATCGGGCAAGGATGCCATGGCGATAATCTCGCCTGAATGGATATCCATCAGAACGGCTGTCGCACCTTTGGCGTTCATCAGTGACATGCCGCCAGCCAGCACCTGTTCAGTGGCAGCCTGAATCGACAGATCGATAGACAATTGCAACGGCGCACCTTCGTTTGCAGGATCGCGCAGGAAAGCGTCGAACTGCCGTTCCACGCCGGCGACGCCGATCACTTCGGCGCTGGACACCCCTTCGCGGCCATAACGCGCGCCACCAAGGATATGCGCGGCCAGCGCGCCGTTGGGATAAAGCCGCATTTCACGCGGGCCAAACAGCAGACCCGGACTGCCGATATCATGCACCGCCTGCATCTGTTCAGGGCTCAGCTGACGGCGCAGCCACAAGAACCGGCGCTGGCCTGTGAAATCTGCGATCAGCCGTTCCTCGTTCATTTCGGGGAAAATGTCGGCCAGTTGTGTCGCCGTGCGCACCGGATCAACCATCTGATGCGGGTGGGCATAAAGCGAATAGGTATCCAGATTGGTTGCCAGTAACCGGCCGTTGCGGTCCACGATATCGGACCGCTGACCGATGATCGGGTTGCCTTCGGCGGCGGCGCGCGGCTCTTCGGGGACAGAGGATGCCAATGTGCCCATCCGCGCACCGATTACGATGAAGGCGCAGAAAAACATCAGCCCCAGCAGCAAAAGCCGCCCTTCGGCACGGTTGCGGGCCTTGTCTTGTGCGGCAGCATGGCGGCGAGCGCGATTTTCAGCCTCGATCACATCGGGGTTTTCGCCCGTTTCGCGGGCCTTGAGGATACGGGCCAAAGGCCGCAGGGGCGTGCGCATCACAAAGGGTCCTCTGCAAGGTCGAACATGTCACTGGATAATTCGATAGGGTCGGTGATCGGCAGGATCGGCGGGATCGGATAGATGATCTGGCTGACCTGACCAAACGCCTCGGGGCGCAGGGGCAACAGGCCCAGACGGTCAAAGTTCAGATCGGCAAGATCCGCCAGCCGGTCAGGGCGGTTCAGATAGGCCCATTCCGCGCGCAGCATCTGCAAGCGGTCATGGGCGGCGCCGATCTCGGAATAAAGCCCGCGCACCTCGCGCACCGCGGTCTGGGTCGAATAGTTTTCCTGATAAGCCCAGAAGGCCAGCCCGATCACTGCGAAAAAAGAGAAGACAAACAAGAACGTGCGCATCAGCGCCCTCCCTTTTTGCGCATCATGGGCATGCCAAGATCAGCCGGATCAATATCTTGCGCCGGTGCATCGGTGCGGATCGCCACCCGCAGCTTGGCTGAACGCGAACGCGGGTTTTCCGCCAGTTCCTCGGCGTCCGGTCCGATTGCCTTGCGCTTTTCAATGCGGAAGGCGGGGGTGATCTGGACTGTTTCGGGCGCAAAGCGGTTGGCATTGGCAGTGGTGCCGGACCGGGCCTGCAAGAACCGCTTGGCCATGCGGTCCTCGACCGAATGAAACGTCACGACGGCCAGTTGCCCGCCCGGTTTCAACGCGCGTTCCGCCGCCATCAGCCCCATCGCCAGTTCGCCATATTCGTTGTTCACCGCGATGCGCAGCGCCTGAAAGGTGCGTGTGGCAGGGTGGGACTGGTTCGGTTTGGCACGCGGCAAACACCCTTCGACGATCTTGGCCAACTGGCCGGTCGTGGTCAGCGGGCGGGCGGCGACAATCGCGCGGGCGATCCGGCGGGATGCACGTTCTTCGCCGTAAAGATAAATGATATCAGCCAGTTCGCTTTCTTCGGCGTCATTGCACAGGTCTGCTGCAGACAGGCCAGACTGCGACATCCGCATATCCAAAGGCCCGTCACGCATGAAAGAAAAACCGCGTTCAGCCAGATCAAGCTGCATCGAACTCACCCCAAGATCCAGCACAACACCGTCAAGATCCTGCGCATAGGTATCAAGTTGCGAAAACACGCCTTCCTGCATCACGATCCGGTCGCCATAGGCTGCCACCCAATCCGCCGCCATCTCGAAGGCAAGCGGGTCGCGGTCTACGGCAATCACCTTGTCCGCACCCGCAGCCAGCAACGCACGGGTATAGCCGCCGTTGCCGAACGTGCCATCCAGCCAGACACCTTGCACCGGCGCGACCGCTGCAATCAGTGGCCGGATCAGGACGGGAATGTGTGGGGCTTGATCGGCGGCAGCAGACATTGTGACCCCTATTCGTCCAACAGGATCAACGGATCATAGCCATCAGGCTTGTCCGCCAGATAGGCCGTGACGCTATCCGACACTTCGCTGTCGTAGGTCTGCGCCTTCCAGATTTCAAAATGATCGCCAAGACCGCTGAACGTCAGTTCGCCGTCGGTGATGCCCAGTTTCTGGCGTTGCTTGATCGGCATGACGGTGCGCCCGTCCTTGTCCACGTCCAGACGGATGGACTGGCCGATAATCAGGCGCGACAGGATTTGCTTACGCTCTGACCCGCGCGGCAAGGCGTTGATCTGCGCCACAACCTGATTGAATTCTGCGACAGTATAGCCGTGCAACTGGTTTTTAAGATGTTCACCGTAAAGCAGATACATCCGCGGGGTGCGGTCCGGGGTCCATTCGGGATCGCCTGATTCCAGTACACGACGAAAATCAGCCGGGATCGACATGCGCCCCTTGCTGTCCACCTTTTGGGTGTGTTCGCCTGTAAAACTCAGATCCACGCCCTAGTCCCTACTGCCCGCCGGAAACCACTTTCCGGATATGAAAATGGCGGATTGCGCCGCTGCCACTGCACAATCCGCCATCCTCGTCCCATTACTGGGTAAGTCCGACTGCGCGTGCCACCTGGGGGGATGTCTGCTCGCTCACGCGCCGGATCGTTTTTATGGGTGCTGCCGAAGCCTGTATGAAACCTGCTTTTGCCGGTCGGGGTTCTTGATTTGCCCCATTTATTGTCGTGTCCGACATCACCTTGTGACTGTTGTGCCACTACCAGTCACAGCGATCAACAAGTTTTTGGGAATTCATGGAACTTGATGGGCTG
>PUNR01000355.1 GCA_003551805.1 Loktanella sp. | reverse complement strand
GCGCCGGATGTCGCCAGCTATCTGGGCACCGATATCTCGCAGGAAATGATCCGGATTGCGCGGGGCAAGCTGCCTGTCGCGGGGGCTGATCTGCGGTTTGACGTGGCGGGTGATCTGCCGGACAGCGGCACATTTGACGTGATCCTTGCGCATTCGTTCTTTCACCTTGTGCCGGATATGGAACGGCGGATGGCGCAGATTTACGATCTGTTGCCGCCGGGTGGCTATTTCATTTCCAAGACTGCAACGCTGCAAGGGCGGGGCCCGAAATGGGCGTTGATCGGCGCGGTGATCCCGCTGGCGCATATGCTGGGCAAGGCCCCTTTTCTGCGCAAGTTCAGCGCACAGGACCTGGAAAACGCGGTCCGCGCGGCGGGGTTCGACATTGTCGAAAGCGGTGATTTTGCGGTTCCGGCCCGCTATATCGTGGCGCGCAAACCGGGGGTGGCCAGCGCGGGATAAGTCGTTAGTGTTGGCCCCAACACAGGAGAAAGCCAATGCATCTGCAAATCTATCTTTCCGGTGAAATCCACACCGACTGGCGCGACCAGATCATCAAAGGTGCTGCCGATCTGGACGTGGCCTTTTCGGGGCCGGTGACCGACCACGCCGCTTCGGACGATTGCGGTGTGGCGATCATGGGGCCAGAGCCGGATAAATTCTGGCACGACAACAAGGGCGCTAAACTGAACGCGATCCGCACCCGCCACGGGATCGAGACGGCGGATATCGTCGTTGTCCGTTTCGGCGATCAGTATAAGCAGTGGAATGCAGCGTTTGATGCCGGCTATGCCGCCGCGATGGGCAAATCGCTGATCGTGATGCACGGACCGGACCATCAGCACGCGCTGAAAGAAGTGGACGCTGCGGCGCTTGCCGTTGTCGAAACGCCGCAGCAGGTGATCGAAGTGCTGACCTATGTGCTGAACGGCACGCTGCCCGCAGGCCGGGGTTAACCCCGGCTTACGATGTCGCCGGAATAAGCCGCCCTTTTTCGACCGCCGGACGGGCGAAGAACCTGTCCACATAGGCGGGCACGTTTTTCAGATCGTGATAACCGACAACGTCTTTGGTGCCGTAAAATTCCAGCGCATTCAGCCAAGGTGCGATCGCCATATCCGCGATAGAATAATCGCCCGCGATCCAGTCTTGCCCGTCCAGCTGTTTGTCGACAACCGCCAGCAGGCGGATCGCCTCGTCACGGTAACGGTTGCGGGGGCGGTCATCGCTGATATCGGCACCGGCGAATTTGAAAAAGAACCCCATCTGCCCGAACATCGGACCGATGCCGCCCATCTGGAACATCAGCCATTGGGTGATACGGTGCTTGTCGGATGCGGATTGGCCAATGAATTTGCCGGTCTTTTCGGCAAGATACAGCAGGATCGCGCCGCTTTCGAACAAGGCCAAAGGGCCGTCCGGCCCGTTCGGGTCGATGATGGCGGGGATTTTGTTGTTGGGGTTCAGCGACAGGAATTCCGCGCTTTTGACGTCTTCGTCTTTCAGGGTCACCAGATGCGGTTCATAATCCAGCCCCATTTCTTCCAGCGCGATCGAGATTTTGACACCGTTGGGTGTGGGATAGGAATAAAGCTGGATCACGGACGGATCCTTGGCGGGCCAGCGGCGGGTGATCGGAAAAGTCGAAAGGTCGGTCATATGATGCGTCCCGAAAAAATGTCTACCCATGGTAGATAGGGTCGCTAGCGGCGAAAAAAACCGTTTCAATATTGGTTAATTCACCCGAATGTGTATGGGATTTGCGCAGTCAGGGAAAACTGACGCGTATAGTTAACGAATGAGGGAACGGATCATGTTAAACGAATTCAGAGATTTTATCGCCAAGGGCAACGTCATGGACCTTGCTGTTGGTATCATCATCGGTGCGGCTTTTACCGCCATTGTCAGCAGTCTGGTGGACGATCTGATCCAGCCGCTGATCGGGCTGTTTGTGGGTGGGCTGGATTTCAGCGGGCTCAGCTTTGGTCTGGGCGAGGCGCAGTTCATGTATGGCAGCTTTATCACCGCGCTGATCAATTTTCTGATCATCGCCTTTGTGGTGTTCATGCTGGTCAAATTCGTCAACCGGATCAAATCGATCGCCGAGAAACCCGATGACATCGCGCCAGAGGTCAAGACCGGCCCGTCAGAGCTGGATATCCTGATCGAGATTCGCGACGCGTTGGCCAAGCGTCCAACGGTCTGACCGGATCAAAGGCCCGCCGGTTCCGGCGGGCCTTATGCTTAGGCTTTCAACGCCAGCTTGGGCGATAGCACATCGATCCCAAGCGCTGCTCCGACTGCATGATAGGTCAACTGACCTGCGTGAACGTTCAGCCCAGCCAACAGATGCGGGTCGTCAGTGCAGGCCTGCCGCCAGCCTTTGTCGGCCAGTGCCAGCACAAAAGGCATGGTCGCATTGCCCAGCGCGATGGTTGATGTCCGCGCCACGGCACCGGGCATGTTGGCGACGCAATAATGCATGATCCCGTCCACCTCATAGATCGGGTCTTGATGGGTGGTGGCGCGGGATGTCTCAAAACAGCCGCCTTGGTCGATGGCGACATCGACCAGCACGGCACCCGGTTTCAGTTCGGCCAGTTGCGCGCGAGAGATCAGCTTGGGCGCTGCGGCACCGGGGATCAGCACGGCGCCGATAATCATATCCGCCTCGCGCGCCAGTGCGATGGTATTCGCCTTGCTTGCATAGCTGGTTTTGAACTGCCCGCCGAACGTATCATCCAGATAGCGCAGGCGCGGCAGCGACCGGTCCAGCACGGTGACATCCGCGCCCATACCTGCGGCGATCCGTGCCGCATGGGTGCCGACAACGCCGCCGCCGATCACCACGACGCGGGCAGGTCCGACACCCGGCACACCGCCCAGCAGAACACCGCGCCCGCCATTGGCCTTTTGCAGGGTCCATGCGCCGACCTGCGGGGCAAGGCGGCCTGCGACCTCTGACATGGGGGCCAGCAAGGGCAGGCCGCCGCGATCATCGGTGACGGTTTCATAGGCGATGCAGGTCGCCCCCGATGCCATCAGGTCGCGGGTCTGATCGGGGTCGGGGGCCAGATGCAGATAGGTGAACAGGATCTGCCCGTCGCGCAGCATCTTGCGCTCAGCGGCCTGCGGTTCCTTGACCTTGACGATCATGTCGGCGCTGGCAAAGACATCGTCGGCGCTGCCTGCGATTTGTGCGCCCGCGCTTGTGTAATCGTCATCGGTAAAGCCCGCACCGGTGCCTGCGCCCGTCTCGACCAGCACCTGATGGCCGTGGGCCACGGCCTCTTGCACGGCGTCCGGTGTCAGGCCGACGCGGTATTCTTGCGGTTTGATTTCCTTTGGACAACCAATCAGCATCTTTTCCTCCCTTTTGTAGGATGATCCTGTGCGCGATAGGTTGCAATGTCTTGGAGTTTTCTCTTGGGTTCAACGGCGTCAGGCGGTAGGATTTCGCGTGTAATCGGGATTTGACGAAAGGATATTGCGTCTTATGGAATTGGACAGCATCGACCGCCGAATCCTTGACGTATTGCAAAAATCGGGGCGCATCTCGAACGCGGAATTGTCAGAGGTTGCGAACCTGTCGCCCTCGGCCTGCCACCGGCGGGTGCAGCGGCTGGAACAGGATGGATATATCCGCGGCTATGTCGCGCTGCTTGATCCGCGCAAGATGGGGCGTCCTACGACGGTATTCGTCGAAATCACCCTAAGCGGTCAAACGGATGAGGTGTTGGACGCCTTTGAAAAAGCGGTCGCCAAAATCCCTGATGTGTTGGAATGTCACCTAATGGCAGGCACCGCAGATTACCTTCTAAAGGTCGTCGCCCGCGATACTGAAGATTTTGAACGTATCCACCGTAAACATCTGGCCCGCCTGCCGGGGGTGTCGCAGATGCAGTCATCATTCGCGCTGCGCAATGTGCGCCAGACCACCGCGCTGCCGGTATAGCAGCCTTTTGACGCAGCGACCGATCGTCCTAGGTAAGTGGTGGTGAAGCTCCACTAACAGGAAGGACGATTCATATGGCTGATAATACCCGCCCCGGTAGCCGCTTGATGGACCGCAGCGAATATCCCGGCAAACCCAAACCGCTGACCTCTGGCCCCGATGCGACCGTGTCTGACGCAGTCGCCAAGATGTCGGACAAGAATTATGGCTGTGTGGTGATTACTGATCCGGAAGAAAAGGTGATCGGCATCGTCACCGAACGAGATATCATGAACAAACTGGTGGCCAAGGGGCTGGACCCCAACACCACCAAGCTGTCCGATATCATGACCCCCGATCCGCGTCTGGCGAAAGAAACCGATGATATGCTGGACTGGCTGCGCATCATGTCGAACGAACGTTTCCGCCGCTTGCCCGTGGTGGACGATCAGGGCCGGATTAAGGCCGTGTTCACCCAAGGTGATTTCGTCAGCTCCACTTGGCCCGATATGATCAGCCAGATGGGCGCGATGGCCAAGGCGCAGTTTGCGGGCAATTTCCACTATCTGCTGATTGGTGGCGGGATCGCGCTGTATTCACTGCTGATGGTCATCATTCTTGGGTTTCGTTGAAACCTCGTCCGGGGTCGGCGTC
>PUNR01000265.1 GCA_003551805.1 Loktanella sp. | reverse complement strand
GGATTCGCTAGGGGATCCGCAGGACTGGATGTTGTTGTCCACGCAAACCCCGGAATACATGTCAGTCTTCTTTGGTGAGGGATTGTACCGTTCGGCGCCGATGATCAAATGGGCCATGGCCAATGACGGCGTTTGCAGCTGGCGTATCATGTCCGACCCTGACTGGATTGCCAGCCTAAGCTGCGAAGAAAAGCGCGTCGTCGACTTCAACCGTTCGATGCAGGTCACTGCCGGTTACACGATCAGTTTTCATTCGCTGTCGCAACGCTCCAAAGGCGCTGTATCCTTGGTCGCTGCACCAGATCTGACACAGGACGATATTGATTCTGTCTGGGCGGAACATGGTGATACGATCACCGTCATGAACAACGTCATGCATCTGAAACTGATGTCCCTGCCCCATGTCAACGGACGCCCCTTGACACGCCGCCAGCGCGAAGTGCTGCAATGGGTCGGTGACGGCAAATCCGTGCAAGACACGGCACAATTGCTGGGTCTGACACCCGCAACAGTCGAAAAACACCTGCGATTGGCGCGTGAAACGCTGGATGTGACGACAACGGCACAGGGTGTGCTAAAGGCTGCTTTTTACAACCAGATGTTCCTGATCGACGGATCATCAGTCAACGTTCAGCCAACGCAGTCAAAGGTCAGGATTTCCTGACTTTCCACTCTACCGTCGATAGACTTAACGTAAGGTTAGCCGTTCTATTAAGACGGTTGCTGGCGGGCATGGTGGTTAACAGTATCATGGTTCATGTCAGCGGGACATATTTTGTCATCGCTGGTGCTTGGCGGTTTGGAATGATTTCTTTCTCTTGTAGAATAAAATCACTCCGAACTGACGTGGCGCTGTCTTTGTCTTGCAAAGCAGTGCTGCGCCGGCCCCCGGAATATAAAAGACGGCCCGCATCACTGCGGGCCGTCTTTTCGTTCTAACAATGACTTAGCCGTTCAGTTTTGCAACTTCAGCAGCAAAATCTTCTTTTTCGACTTCGATGCCTTCGCCAACTTCCAGACGCACGTAACCGGTGATTTCCACGCCAGCTTCGGCTGCTGCTGCGGCCACGGTCAGGTCGGGGTTCACAACGAACTGCTGGTTCAGCAAGGTGATCTCGGCCATGTATTTTTGCATACGGCCAACGATCATCTTTTCGATCACCGCATCAGGCTTGCCGGATTCGCGGGCGATGTCGATCTGGACCTGCTTTTCCTTCTCGACCATTGCGGGGTCAAGATCGGCCTCGGACAATGCAGACGGGTTCGCAGCAGCGATATGCATCGCGACCTGACGGCCAAACGTCTCGTTGTCGCCGGACAGCGCAACCAGAACGCCGATGTTACCCATGCCGGGGGCAGCAGCGTTATGCACATAAGTCACAACCGAACCGCCCGACAATGTCGCCATGCGGCGCACGGACATGTTTTCACCGATCACAGCGACAGTGTCTGTCACAGTCTGTTCGACCGATTTGCCGCCCAGATCAGCCGCTTTCAGCGCATCAACGTCATCAACGGTCAATGCAGCCTTGGCGATGTTCTGCACCATGTTCTGGAAGTCACTGTTTTTCGCAACGAAATCAGTTTCAGAGTTCACTTCGACAGCGATACCCTTGCCACCTTCGACAGCGACGGCCACTAAACCTTCGGCGGCGGTACGGCCAGCCTTTTTGGCGGCTTTCGCAAGGCCCTTGGTGCGCAGCCAGTCAACGGCGGCTTCCATGTTGCCATCGGTTTCGGTCAGCGCCTTTTTGGCGTCCATCATGCCTGCGCCTGTGCTGTCACGCAGGTCTTTCACCATTGCAGCGGTGATTGCCATGTTATCTCTCCTCTAACGGAATGGGTCAGGCGGGGCATAACGCCCCTGCCCTAAAGTTTTGTGACGCTGACGGATCAGGCGTTGGCAGCTTCAGCCGCGCTGGCAGCTTCGGCAGCCAGCGTTTCTTCGGCGTAATCTTCCATGGCGCCCATATCGACACCAGCTGCACCCAGCTGTGCTGTCATACCGTCAAGTGCTGCGCGGGCAGCCAGATCGGTGTAAAGTGCGATAGCGCGTGCCGCATCGTCGTTGCCGGGGATGACATAGTCGATGCCGGCAGGCGAACAATTGGTGTCAACAACGGCCACAACGGGGATGCCCAGCTTGTTGGCTTCGGCGATGGCAAGGTCTTCCTTGTTCACGTCGATGACGAACATCAGGTCAGGCACGCCGCCCATTTCGCGGATACCGCCCAGCGACGCCTGCAATTTGCCCTGCTCGCGTTCCATGCCAAGACGTTCTTTCTTGGTCAGGCCAGCGAAACCGTTGGCGGATGCCTCGTCAATCGCCTTGAGGCGGCTGATCGACTGCGACACGGTCTGCCAGTTGGTCAGCGTGCCACCCAGCCAGCGGTGGTTCATGTAGAATTGTGCTGATTTTTCAGCAGCTTCCATGATCGGTGTCTGTGCCTGACGCTTAGTGCCGACGAACAGAACACGGCCGCCTTTGGCGACAGTGTCACGGATGACTTGCAGCGCCTGATCCAGCATTGGAACAGTCTGTGTCAGGTCCATAATATGGATGCCGTTGCGCGACCCGTAGATGTATTGACCCATCTTGGGGTTCCAGCGCGCAGTCTGGTGGCCAAAGTGAACGCCAGCTTCAAGCAGCTGACGCATGGAGAACTCTGGAAGAGCCATGGTCGTTTCCTTTTCCGGTTTCAGCCTCAGCAGGGGATCAGGCGTTTGCCCAACCGGTGGATGTTTGGGATTTCTCCCCAAGACACCCGCCCCCGCTTGCGGGATTAAGTGCGCGTCCTTTAACTGCCCTTGCCCTCCGGTGCAAGCCCGTTATGCCATCTTGCCCTTGGCAGCGCTTCACGGCAGAACCACGCAATGACAAAGACACCAGATATCCTGTGCATCGGATCGGTCCTGTGGGATGTGATCGGGCGCGCGCCCAGCCATATGCGCGTGGGGTCCGATGTACCGGGCCGGATCACGCGTCTGCCGGGCGGTGTGGCGATGAATATCGCCATGACCCTGCGCCGTTTCAGCATGACCCCTGCCCTGTTAACCAACGTGGGCCGCGATGCCGAGGGCGACGAATTGATCGCCGCTGCCACCGGTATGGGGCTGGTCTGTGACCATGTTTACCGGTCCGAAGACCTGCCGACCGATGTCTATATGGCCATCGAAGGCGCCAACGGCCTGATCGCCGCCATCGCCGACGCCCATTCGCTAGAAGCTGCGGGCGACAAGATCCTGCGCCCCCTGGCATCGGGCGCTTTGGGGTCGGTCGATACGCCGTGGTCGGGGCCTGTGGCGCTTGACGGCAATCTGACGGTGGAATTGCTGCGCGAAATCGCAACCTCGCCCCTGTTTCGCGATGCCGATCTGCGCGTGGCACCGGCATCACCGGGCAAGGCCGAACGCCTTCTGGCATTGCTGGGGCACCCGTCTGCAACGCTTTATGTGAACCTCGAAGAAGCCGGATTGCTGTGCCAGACCGAATTTGCATCCTCTGAAGCTGCTGCCGCTGGGCTGATCGCCCGCGGTGCGCGGCGCGCCTTGGTCACAGACGGTGGCAAATCCGCGTCAGAGGCGACCGGCGACGACATTATTACCCGCACCCCGCCCGCCGTAATGGTCACACGCGTGACCGGTGCGGGTGACACATTCATGGCCGCCCACATCGCGTCAGAAGCTCAAGGCATGCACCGCGCCGATGCCCTTGCCCGCGCCTGTCAGGCCGCCGCCACCTATGTTTCAGGAGAGATCCCATGACACTGCCCATCACCTATTCCGCCGAAGTCGCCGAGGCCCGCGCCAAAGGCCGTGCCATTGTTGCGCTGGAAAGCACGATCATCACCCATGGCATGCCGTTTCCGCAGAATGTGGAAACCGCGCGTCTGGTCGAACAGGATCTGCGCGATGCAGGGGCCGTGCCGGCCACCATCGCTGTGATGGGCGGGCGTTTGCATATCGGGCTGGAAACAGCGGAACTGGATGCGCTGGGTCAGGCGCGGAACGTCGCCAAACTGTCACGCGCTGATCTGGCGGCCTGTATCGCGACAGGTGGCACCGGCGCCACGACCGTCGCCGCCACGATGATCGCGGCGCATCTGGCGGGTATCCATGTCTTTGCCACCGGCGGCATTGGCGGCGTGCATCGCGGGGCGGAAACGAGTTTCGACATTTCTGCTGACCTGCAGGAGCTGGCGCTGACGCCCGTCACGGTCGTTGCGGCTGGCGCAAAAGCGATCCTTGACCTGCCCAAAACATTTGAAGTGTTGGAAACGCTGGGCGTGCCGGTCATTGTCTACGGTCAGGACACTATCCCTGCCTTCTGGTCCGCTGCATCAGACCTGCCCGCCCCTTTGCGCATGGATGAACCGGCCCAGATTGCTGCGGCACACCAGATGCGTGTAGCGATGGGGCTGGCGGGTGGCCAACTGGTGACCAACCCGATCCCCGCCAGCGACGAAATCGCCGCTGGCACCCTTGCCCCCATCATCGCGCAGGCCCTGGCCGAGGCGGACGCGCAAAACATCAGCGCCAAAGCGGTCACACCTTTCCTGCTGGACCGGATCTTTGCCCTGACAGACGGGC
>PUNR01000026.1 GCA_003551805.1 Loktanella sp. | reverse complement strand
CGGCCTGCGCGCATGGCGACGATCCGGTCGCAATAGGCGCGGGCGGTATCCAGCGTGTGCAGGTTGACCAGCACGGTCAGCCCGTCTTCGCGGTTGATCTTGCGGAGTTCATCCATCACGCGGGTTGCATTTGCAGGATCAAGGCTGGCAATAGGTTCGTCAGCCAGCATGATCTTTGGCCGCTGGACCAGTGCCTTGGCAATGGCCACGCGCTGTTGCTGACCGCCCGACAGGGTGCCGGCCCGTTGCAGGGCCTGCGGAACAAGGTCCAGCCGGTCCAGCGCCTGTATCGCCATGGCGCGTTCTTCGTCGGTAAAACGCATAACCATCGAGCTAAGAAAACCGTGTTCCGACAATCGTCCGATCAAGACGTTGGTCAGCACGTCCAGCCGGTCAACAAGGTTGAACTGCTGAAAAATCATCGCGCAGTCACGCCGCCATGCGCGCAGGGCCTTGCCGCGCAATGCAGTGACGTTGACCCCGTCAAACGTAATCGACCCCGCAGTGGGGTCGACCAACCGGTTGATAAGCCGCAACAAAGTGGACTTGCCCGCGCCGGACCGCCCGATCACGCCAACAAACTGCCCCGGTGCAATGGACAGCGAAACTTTGTCGACGGCCGTCGTCTCACCGAATTGGCGCGAAAGAGATGTAAGGGTAAGATCTGCTGTCATGGCGATTCATCCGAATGAAT
Organism: Loktanella sp.; assembly: GCA_003551805.1. Taxonomy (GTDB): domain Bacteria; phylum Pseudomonadota; class Alphaproteobacteria; order Rhodobacterales; family Rhodobacteraceae; genus Yoonia. Next base: position 3,901 of record PUNR01000026.1, on the reverse strand, counting down.
TTTACACCTGAGTCTTAGCCCCTTTGCGTAACAGTCCCATTACTCCAAGGTGACAGTTTCTTGACGATGTTCAGACCAGCGTTTCCAGCGCCCTGCCGACAAACGGCAATGTGCCGTTGGCATGGATCATTTCGCCGTTGCGCAGGGTCATCACCACGCGATCCGCAGGATCAACCACCACCAGATCAGCATTTTTCCCGGTGCTGATTTCACCGCGATCGGTCAACCCCAGCGCCCGCGCCGGATTGACCGTGGCGAGACGCGCCGCCCCCGCCAGCCCCGCAGGATCTTGCAAAGCCAATGCGCGGATTGCCGGCAAGATGGCCGCGGGATGATAATCTGCGGCCAGAATGGACAAAAGCCCCGCCTGATGCGCCTCGCGTGCAGACAAATTGCCGGAATAGCTTTGACCGCGCATCGCATTGGGCGCGCCCATTGCTATCATCAGGCCGCGCTTGACCGCGATTTGTGCCGCATCCAGCGTGACTGGAAATTCCGAAATGACCGCCCCCAAATCCGCCATCAGATGCGCCTTGGCGGCGGTATCGTCGTCGTGGCTGGCCAGTGGCACGCCGTAGTCACGGCATAACTGTGCGACGGTCTGCATATTGGCCAGCAGAACATCCTGCGGGCGGCTGCGGGCGGCCATCGTTTCGCTGACCATCTGGCGCGCTTCGGTTTCGGACACGCCGACCTGTGCGGCCTTGTTGCGGATATGGATTTCAAGGTTGCGATACTGCCCCTGACCGGGGGTATGATCCATCAGCGACACCAGATCGACATGGCCTTCACGCAGCAGATCGCGCAACACGCCGACGGCGTTGTCAAACGTGATGTCGAACCGCGCATGGATGCGGTGATCGACCCGCGCGGTGCCGCGTGCCTTGGCCAATGCACGGATCACACGGCTGGTGTGGTCGAACGACCGCCGCTCGCCCTCGCGTGCCCCGCGCGAGAAGGACACCGATGCATAGGCCGTTGTCACCCCCGCCGCCGCAAGCCGCGCATCCAGCGCGTTTAGCGCAACCGGCATTGGAAAATCGACGCGGGCGCGCGGCTCTAGTTCCTGTTCGATCATGTCGCCGTGCATGTCGATAAACCCTGCAAAGATCGTATGACCCCGCCCTGCGATCCCGCCCGAAACCGGCTGGTCCGATATGGCAGCGATCTTGCCATCGGCGATCCGCAAGGCGCCGTTGGGAAGGACGCGGTCGGGCAGGACGATTTGAAAATCAGACAACCACATCGGCGCGGTCCTTTTGCTGTATCGGGGCGGGTGTCAGGTCAAGCGTGCGGTCAATCAGTTCGGCAACATCGCCCGGATGGTGAAAGACACCGATCATGGCGGTGCCAGCGGCCTTGAGTTCGGCCAGCCGCGCGATCAGTGCCGCACGCGCTGACACATCAAGCGACGCTGTCGGTTCATCCAGCAGCAGCAGGCGCTGCGGCAGGATCAGCGCCCGGGCAAGGTTGACCTTTTGCTGTTCGCCGCCGGAAAAAGTCGTCGGATAAGCAGGCCAAAGCGCGGGTTTCACGCCAAACGCATTCAGCCAATGGCGCGCTTGATCCAGCGCATCGGGGGCGGCGATCCCTGCAAGGCGCAGGGGTTCGGCCACCAGCGCCTCGGCGCTGACGCGGGGGCGCGGGGTCAGAAACTGCGTCACAAAACCGATCTCGGTCCGGCGCAGATAGGTCACATCGACATCTGCCGCGCGTGCCAGATCAATCACCCCGTGGCTGGCGTGAAACAGGATTTGCCCGCTAGCCGCCAGATAGCTGCGATATAACGTGCGCAGCAGCGTCGATTTTCCCGCCCCGTTGCGGCCCTTGAGCAGCAGAAATTCACCGGCATGCAAGCTGAACGAAACATCGTCAAAGGCCGCCATCGTCGTGGACAGATGGTGCATGGTAAAGCCTTTGGACAGGCTGCGGACATCAAGGATCATGGTCATAGCTTTGCGTGCACCAATTGTTGGGTATAGGCGTGTTGCGGGTCCTGAAACACCTGATCGGCCAGCCCTGTTTCGACGACCTGCCCCCTGCGCATCACCATGACACGGTCGGACAGGGTGCGGATCACGCCCAGATCGTGACTGACGATCACCATGGTGATCCGGCGGTCCTGTTGCAGCCGCTTGAGCGTATCCAACACCAGCGCCTGCACGCTGACATCCAGCCCCGTTGTCGGTTCATCCAGCAACAAAAGCGCGGGTTCCAGCGCGATGGCCTTGGCCAGTTGGACCCGTTGCTGCATGCCGCCCGACAGTTCGACAGGGGGCGCATCCATCCGGTCAAGCGGAAACTCGGACGCATCAAGCGCGGCACTCGCCTTGTCGCGCAGCACCGCAAAGCGGCGTTCGCCTGCGACCAGCAGCCGTTCGGCCACGTTGCCGGATGAACTGTGGTGCATCAGCAATCCCAGATGCGGGTTCTGATAAACAATGCCGATCCGCGTCGCACACAGCATCCGGCGGGCATAGCGGTCAAGATCGAACAGATTGCCCTGCACATCGGGCAGATCCAGCGTATAACTGCCGCTGTCGGGGGTTTCTTCCAGATTGAGACAGCGCAGAAACGTGGATTTTCCCGAACCGCTTTCGCCGACAATGCCCAGCACTTCACCGGGATAGACGACAGCGGAAACATCGCGCAGCGCATGCACCGCGCCGTAGGATTTGCTGACGTTGCGTGCGACCAGCAGCGGCTGTGTCTTGACCAGCTGCGGTGTGTCAAGTGTCAGGGTCATTGCACCAGCCTTCCGTTTTCATACCATGTCCGGCCAATGTGCGCGGGCGCGCCTTCGGCCTTGCGGATCGTCTTGACGCCCAGTTCGCTGTCGGACACCTCAAACGTGGATGTGCCGTCAGCCTGCGGAATTTCGTTCATGAAATAGCCCGCAGCACCGGACCGCTGGCAGGTCAGGTGGCCGTGATCCTCGACCCGGTAGGGCACATCATCAAAGACCAAAGGCGCGACCCGCGTAAACGGCGGCACAGCATAGAGCCGCTTTTCACGCCCAGCCGAAAGGATCGTCAGGTGCTGTGCCATATTCAGTTTTGGCACATCCCAGCGCGGGATCGGTGACGGTGTCATCACAAAGCGCCCATTCACGAGACTGGGATAACTGGCCCCCTGCATCACCCGGCCCGACCTGACAATCTGTTCATACAATTGCAGCCACATCCGTCCATAATCGGCATCGGCATGCATTTGCCGTGCAATCGACATATTGGGCTGAACTGACCGTAAAGGTTCGGGATTGGGCACCTGCAACACCAGTATCTGGTCGGCACGCAGCCTTTCTTCGGGGATGCGGTGGCGGGACTGGATCAGATCGGCCTGCAATGTGTCCATCGTGACAGGCGCACCTGATACCCGTGCCAGAAAGTTGCGGATCGACGCCGCATTGACGCTGTCGTCAGCGCCTTGGTCGATAACCTTGATCCGCATGGCGGGGTGGATCAGCGTGCATGAAATCTGCAATCCACCCGTGCCCCAGCCACGCGCCATCGGCACCTCGCGGCTGGCATAGGGGATCTGACAACCGGGCACAGCAATCGCCTTGAGCATCTTGCGCCGGATTTCACGTTTGGCCGAGCCGTCAAGGAAACCGTAAGACATCGGTTCCCACGCGCGTGTCAGGGATTTCAGGGTCATTCTGCGGGCTCCGGCTGTTTGTCTTTTGCGGCGCGCTTGGCCTTCGCATCGCGCATCGCATCAAGGCTGGACTGGAAGGTGACGTAATGCGGCAGTTTGAAATGGATGCAGAACCCCGAGCTTTCGACGCCTTCGGTGTGGTAAAGGAAAAACTCTTCTTCCGTCGCGGACCCTTTGGGCGCACCCGCAGCATTCAGGTCCAGTGTCGCGGCGGCGATCACCTTAACCTCGTTCCAGCCCAGTG
>PUNR01000319.1 GCA_003551805.1 Loktanella sp. | reverse complement strand
TCAGAAAAAAATTCAGCTGAGCAAGCCTCCCTGGTTTAATTTTGAAAATTTAGACATGGAAGAATAGGCATTTCCCAGGTCTTTTAGAGTAATCCAGCATTATCCAGAATAGTCCTGCAGAATTTAAGAAAAATTCTAAAGGGGACATGTTATTATGTCAAACAAATTGAAAACAGCTGAGAAGCTTCTTTTGGTTCTGGAGATGTTTTCCAGGGAAAAGGTTGAGTGGGGAGTAACCGAACTGAGCGATTCCCTGAACATGAGTAAAACTGTAATTTATCGGATATTAAATACCCTGGAAAGCCATAACTACCTGTTTCAGAACCCGGAAAACAATAAATACCGCCTGGGAAATAAATTCATCCAGCTGGGAGAGATTGCCCGGAAGAATTTTAATATTGTTGATCTGGCAGAAGAGCATCTTTTCAGGCTGGCCAGCAGGGTTGAGGAGACAGTTTTGATGGATGTTCTGGATCCTCTGAATAATACCAGTGTCTGTGTTGAGAAGATTGAAAGCAGCAAGGAAATCAAATTTACCTGCAATATCGGAGAACAGGTTCCACTTTACGCTGGAGCTTTTGGTAAAGTGATACTGGCCTGGCTCAGTCCGGAAAAAATTGAAGAAGTGCTTTCGGAGAATCTCAAAAAGTATACCCCCAACACAAACACAGATCCTGATTCCCTGCGGGAAGAACTTAAGGAAATTAAAGAGAGCGGTTATGCCATAACCTATGGAGAGTGGAATCCTGGAGGAGTGTCAGTGGCTTCACCTGTGCTGGATAATCAAAAACAGGCGGTTGCAGCTGTTGGAATAAGCGGGCCGGAGTTTAGAATGACTGATAAAATAGAGAATTATTGCCAGCTCTGTCGCGAAACAGCGGAAAGCATATCTAAAAATCTCAGATAATAGGAACCTTTAGATAACAGAAATTTCAGATACAATGAATTTCAGTGAATAGGAATTTATGCTCACTGGGATCTTAGATGTAAGGAATCTCAGATATAAGAAATCTTAGATCATTGGAATTTCATATAATAGGAATCCCAGAGATACAGGATTGCTGACATAAAGGATGTCAGCTTAGCAGAATAAATCAAGAAAAATTGGCAGGCCGGAGTTAACTAGCTGCCCAGGAAGTGAGCGCTCATGCCGGGAGCTGCAGTTAAAAGTTAATCCTGCAAGCCAATTCTGAAAACCAATTTAGCAAGCCAATATTAAAGGCTAGAATTGATATCCAGTTTTGAACTCCGAAAGTTGAGAAAATGACAATTATAAAAAAACAATGTTGTAAGCTTTTGTTGCAAAAAATTCTGCAGGCAAGTTCAACAGGCTAATGTTAAGTTAGGAGGAGAAAATGATTGAAGTAAACTATGAAGCCCAAATTACACCCCAGTTTAAATTATGGACGGAGGATCAGTGCTATCGGGTACATCAGGCAACTCTGGAAGTGCTGTCCAGAACCGGCGTTAGAGTTCTGGAGCAGGAAGCTCTCAAACTGCTCGGGGAAGCCGGCTGCATAATAAGAGATGATCTGGTGAGGATTCCCCCTGATCTGGTGCGCTGGGCAGTCGCTGCTGCTCCCGAGAGAATTGTTCTGTCCACCGCTGCTGGCAGGAGAACAATTTTCTTACAGGAAAATTCAATCAGTTTCGGGCTGGGCAATGATCTTGCTTATTTCCACGATGCATCCAGCAACAGGGTGAGAAAGGCCATCCTTAAAGACGTTGAGAGGGTATCAATTGTGGCCGATGCCCTGGATAACATTGATTTTATAGCATCTCTGGCTCTGGCCTCAGATGTTACCACCGAGCTAACCGATCTTTATCAGTTTAAAGCACTGCGGACCTATTCCAGCAAACCTATCCTGGCCTCGGCGACCGAAGTTGATGTCCTGAGAGCGCTCTATGAGATGAGCCTGATCACTTCCGGTGGTCCGGAGAATTTTAGGCACAATCCCGAATTTGCCTTCTATGCCGAACCGATTTCCCCGCTGACTCATTCCCGCCGGGCCCTGGAGAAGCTTCTTTTCTGCGCCGAAAAGGGCATACCCGTGACCTATGCTTCAGGAGTGATGGCAGGAGCCACCGGGCCGGCCTCCCTGGCAGGATCTCTGGTTCAGGGCAATGCCGAATGCCTTTCCGGCCTGGTAATTCACCAGCTCAAAAAGAAGGGAGCTCCCTTTATTCTGGGAATCGCCGGGGGTCCGATGGACATGAAAACCACCAACTGCGTCTACGGCGGCCCTGAAGTGCCCCTGATCAATGCAGCAGTCGGCGAACTGGGCCGATATTATCAGCTGCCTTCCTACGGCATGTCAGGCTGCAGCGATGCCTGTCAGCTGGATCTCCAGGCCGGCCTGGAAGCAGCCTTCAGCATAACTGCAGCTGCCTGGTCCGGCACCAACCTGATCCACGATAACGGTTATCTCGGCAGCGGCATGATCGGCAGCCTGGAATATCTCATCATGACAGATGAGATAATTGATATGGTCAAACATTTTATGCGGGGTATCGAGATCAATCAGGATAAGCTGTCCCTGGAGGTAATCGACGAGGTAGGACCGGGAGGGCATTATCTCACCCATGAACATACCATCAAGTACTTTAAAGAAGAAACCTGGTATCCCAGATTCATGAACCGTGAGCCCTTTTACAGCTGGCTGGAGAATGGCCGTCCGGAAATGAAAAAATTCCTGGAAGAAGAAGTCCGCAGCCTGCTGGCGGAAGAGGCAGAAAGCAAGCTGACCTCTTCTCAAATCCAGGAGATGGAGAAAATTATTGCCAGCGAAGAAGAGCGGATTACCGGCCTTAAGGAAAGGAGGAGAGGTTAAATGCAGGTTAATTATCAGCAGTACCGGACGCCACAATTTACGGTTTTAACTGAAGATCAGTGCAGAAAAATCCATTACAGCTCGCTGGAAGTGCTGGAAAGGACAGGGATCCAGGTCATTGATGAGCAGGCCCGCGCTATTTATCAGCAGGCCGGGGCCCTGGTTCGGGGAGATCAGGTTTATCTGCCTGCTTCCCTGGTCGAGGAAGCCCTGAGAACCGCTCCCGGCAGAATAACTCTCTCCGGCAGGGGTGATAGGCAGCTCTTTCTCGAGGAGAACAGAGTTTATTACGGTCTGGGCACCGACTTGCCTCAGTTTCAGGATTATCAAAGTGGGGAGTACCGGGAAACTCTGTATCGGGACATCGAAAATGTTGCCAGGGTAACGGATTATCTCCCTGGCATTGATTACGTCGCTTCTCTTGGGATTGCCAGCGATGTCAATCCCGAGCTGGCCGACCTCTATCATATTAAGGCCATGCTGGACCATACCACCAAGCCCCTTTTGATGACAGCCAAGGATCGGGATAATCTTCAGGGCATGATTGAGATAGCTGCAGCTGTCAGAGGTGGTTATGAGGAGCTCAGGCTCAACCCGGTTTTTCTGCTCTATACCGAACCGATAACCCCGCTAAAAAACAGCCCGGAAGCCCATCAGAAGCTGATGCTGGCAGCTGAATATGAGATACCGGTTACCTATGCTTCGGGCATCAGCGCCGGGGCTACTGCTCCCGTTACCTTTGCCGGCACCCTGGTGATGGGAAATGCCGAGTGCCTGGGAGGCCTGGTTCTCCATCAGCTGGCAAACCCAGGAGCCCCCTTTATGTACGGAATAGTAGCTGGAGTGATGGATATGAAAACGACCATCGCAGTTTACGGAGGCCCGGAGGTTCCGCTCTACTTCTGCGCTGCCGGGGAATTGAGCCGATTTTATGGACTGCCCTCCTTCGGACAGGCCGGCAATACCGATGCCGGCACGGTTGACCTTCAGGCTGCCATCGATGCCGCCTTTTCCATCCTGGTTGCTGCCCACAGCGGCACCAATCTGGTGCATGATGTGGGCTATATCGGTAACGGACTGGTTGGCAGTCTGGAGATGCTGGTCCTCTGTGATGAATGTATCGGCATGACAGAGCGCTTTATGCAGGGCATCGATCTCAGCGAGGAGGCCCTGGCTGTCGAGCTGATTGACGAAGTCGGCCCCGGAGGAAATTATCTTTCCACCGATCATACTCTGAAAAACTTTAAGAAGGAAACCTGGTACCCCAGATACTTAAATAGAAATTCCTATAAAGAATGGGAGAAAGGAGGGCAGAAAAAGGTCAAAGAGAAGATCAAGGCGGAGGTCAGAAAAATTCTCAAGGACCATCAGGCACCGGCTCTTGATAAGGCAGTTCAAAAGGAGATTGACGGGATCATCGCCAGTCATGAAGAGAAGTACAGCTAGAAGACTGCTGCAAAACTCCCTGACAGCCTCTTCAGGAGGTTGAACAAGGGACTGGAAGTAAGGACAGTTAATCAACTGCACAGCAGAACTGATCAGCAGGACTGAACAGCAGGACTGACAACCGTTACTGGAACAGGGCCGTGAAGCAGAATTGACAACCACTTCTGGAACAGGACCCTGAAACAGGACTGGAAATATAGGAGATTTAAATGATAATTTTCATTGGCTGCTTTTCAATCGCAATATGAGGAGGAAAAAAAGTGAAACGAACAAAATTATCAGTTACAGTTCTCTCGCTACTTTTAATTCTTTCTTTGATCTTCTTAACCTCT
>PUNR01000242.1 GCA_003551805.1 Loktanella sp. | reverse complement strand
TGCTGTCCGGCTGCCAGGCATAACCGGCACCCTGTTTCCAACCGACCGGTTCGAGGTAGGCCCTTACCGGGGGCACGCTGCCGCCTGCTGCGGCATGTATCGATGCAGCTGCGCGGGCCAGGTAGTACTCGGGGCTGTTGTCGTTTGCCGCGCTCAGCCAGCGCAGGCTGAGGCCCTGGATAGGGCTGACATTTTGTTGGATGGCCTTGCTGTGGCCGGCAACCTTTTCAGCTTCGCCCAGGGCAACCAGTATGTCCTGCAGTTCCTCTGGGCGCCCCCGGCGGCAGAAGGCGAAAGTGGCGTTTTCGACGGAACGGAAAGCACGCTTCAGGCTCTCCGGGGTGCTGTCGTCCCGGGCCAGCCTGCGGATCCGCTGGAGCCAGCTGTCAGTTTCCTCGAGGAGGTCTATGCCTGGGCGGTAGCTTACCGGGGTGCGCCCCAGTGGCGATGCCAGGTAGGCCTTGCCGCTACGCTTGTAAAAGGCAAAGCGGTTGAAGCTGTCAAGCCCCCGGTCGACACCGAGCGCAGCTGCGGCACGGGCAAAATCGGAGCCTGTCTCGGCCGGCCTCTTGCCGACCTGGGCCCTGCCCTCGCGCATAAGGTGGGCAACCTCCCTGGTGCCAGCCGGTTTTTCCCAGAGTGGCAGCCAGAGTTCGTAGCGGGCTTCCTTGACGTCTGAGTCGGCGATAGTATCCCAGCCGGCAGGCGAAGGCCGCACGGTGAAGGGGAACGCCGCCTTGCGGCGGCTGCTCATCCCACTGCGGCAGGCCACAGACCCTGCTAACAATAGCGTCCCCTCGATAAGCAGCACGAAGTCCCAGGGGTTCACCATTGCGCTACCCTCGAAGCCCTGGGTGGCATTAGGGCCGCCTACCCCGCCGGGATTAAACTGCCCGGAAGACGCCTTGACCAGCTCCGGGCTGCCTTCGCTAAACAGCGAAGCCAGCAGCCACACCCTGCTGCTTTCTTTCAGGGCGCTGGGGCCGGGCACGTCTTCGAGCGGCACCACCTTGAAAAGGTGCTGCATGAAATTTGCAGCAAACTCCAGCCGCCCGTCGTTGCCCCCGGTGCCGAGCAGGGGGGCGAAGGAAAGCCTGTCCCCGGTGAGGACGCCGAGGGCATCAACCCACTCGACCACCGGTTCATCAAGCGCAGAGCGGATGCCCTTTAAAAGGTTTTGCTTTTCCTGCGTGCCTGGTTTGTTTTTTATGCCCAGGTTTTCGATCAGCGCCTTAGCCCCGCTGATTGCCCGGCGGTAAGCGGCAAAGCGCCGGCTTCCTGAACCGGCTATGCTTTCGATCAGGTCTACCGGCCCCGTGCCGTAAAATCCTGAAGCGTTGTTCCAGGGCGTGATTACCGGTGCCGGGCAATAGCCCTCCAGGAAGAAGTCAATCAACTGCTGCCGGCCGGGCAGCCCTGTGAGCCTGAATTCCCCGTTTTTCCATGACCCGCGCACGCCCGGTTCGAGCTGCTCACCCGATAGCCTGAGCACGCCCAGGCTTTTTAAATATGACATTAATGAGTCAGCGGTGCAGCCCTGCAGTTCCACGGTATTTTCACCCATCACCTCACCTCCAGCCTTGCTTTGATGCTTGCCCGGATATCTGAAGTACGCACCAGGGTTTCGAGGTAGGCGAGGACAAAGGGCCCGTGGCGGTCGAGCAGATCCAGGGTGCGCGACAGCCAGGAACGGGTTTCCCCGGTGCCCATTTCGGCAGCGCTGAGGCTTAGATCAGTTTCAGGCATAAAGCAGCCGCCACCCAAGTCTACCGCCGGCAGGCGGTCTCCTTCTTCGACACCGAGGATTACTTGAGGGCCTTCAGCACGGCGGCTGTGCCCGTCCCTGCCGGGAAGCGAGCGGATTGCCAGCCTGACCTTACCGTGGTGGGAAGCGACCAGGTAAAGGGCGAGGTCGCTTAACCCCGGCTCGCTGCTGCCGTTTAAAAGCGCAAGCAGCGAGGCCAGCTCGTGCCTGAAGTGGGGGCGCGAATGGGTAAAGGGCCGTCCCGGTTCGCGCGGCGCTTTGGCCCAGGGCACCCCGCTGCGCTCCTTTTTCTCGTCTTCTGCAAGTCCTTCTAAAAGGGTTTCCTGGAAAACGTGGTGGGCTTTGCCGAGGTCGTGCCACATGGCCGCGGCAAGGAGCTCATCTTTGAAGTTCCCGGCCGCCTCCCCGCTCAACTGTTCGAGCAGGTTTTCTATCTCACCTGCGACATCGCGGCTGTGTGCCTGCAAGCTCTGCCAGCTGCCGGTAAAGGTGTGCTGGTCGTCACCGCCTGATTCTTCAGGATCCCCGGGCGCTGCCGGGACCGGTTCGACAGCAATTTCTGCTGCCGGATCCCAGCCTGCCTGCGGGTCGTAGCCGCCTTCTTTCCTGTGCATAAGGAGGACCTGCCCCGGGAACAGATCTCTCTGTGCCACCCTGCTCCAGGCGCGGTCGCGGTAGTCCCAGAGATAGGCGGTTTTCCCGGTGGAAAGGAACTCGTGCACCTGCCCGATCGGCGCGGGGCAGAGCTCTTCGCGCTGCGGGCGCGGCTCCTCCACGGGCGGTGGGCCGCCGCCTTCCCAGTCACGCCAGCAGAGGTATACGTCTGTCTCGCCGGCGTCCCTGATAAAGGGGGAAACGTCGACGTCGTTGCCGGAAAGGTCGGGGGCTGTGTCGAATAGCTCAAAAAGGTCCTTCCTGCGCAGGACCTGGTAACCCTCATGGGCGCTGCCACCCTGCGGCAGGCTGCCCGGGGCGGCCGAGCTGCCTTCAAGTTCGCCGAGCATTTCGCGCGCTTCGTCCATCGAGGGTGCGCCGTACGGGGCAGCGGCCTTGCCGGGCAGGTCGATCCAGTATATTTCCGCCTCCCCTTCTTCACCGTAGCGGTTGCAGCGGCCGAAGCGCTGCACCATGCTCGGCCAGGGGGCCAGTTCAGTAACCATGGTTGCGGAAGTGATGTCGACCCCGGCTTCGATCACCTGGGTCGCCACCACTATACGGCCGGGCCCCTGCGGCCCTGATGCCTGGGCAAGCAGAGCATTTTTTCCCCGGCGTTCTTGCGGCCGGAAGCGCGAGTGCAGCAGCAGCACTTCCGGCGCTTCCTCCCTCTCCCCTTTCTTGCCCAGCGCCTCGAGAAGGGCAGCGCTAAGGGCCTGTGCCCTGGTCACCGTGTTGACAATTACCAGGGTCTGCCTGCCCGGCCTATGCAACTCAAGGGCTGCTTTGGCAAGCTCTTTCGGGTATCCTTTGGCGTTTGCACCGCTTTTAAGCTGCAGCGGCCGCAGCACTTTCCGGGCTTCCAGGCAGCGTCTGATCCTGTCTTCCCTTGCATCTGCCTCGTTGAGGCAGAATATTTCCCCGTTGCCCGGGGAAGCATGGTCTGCGGTTTCAAGGCGGGCGGTGTCGACGGTTGCAGACATCCACATCGTCCCCGCCGGCCCGGACGTCCCCAGCTTTTCGCGGAAAGCGCGCAGCTGGGCAGTGGTAGGGACACCTGCACCCATCAGCTGTAGTTCGTCAACCACCCAGAAGGCGTCGTTGTTGAGCAGGGCAAAGGGCACCGGCCAGCGGAAGCGGTTCATCGCGTAGCCCCGGTTCAGGGCCCGCGACAGCAGCATATCCTGGGTGCCGATAACCACCGCGTCCCGCTCCGGTTCCAGCTGCCATTCTTCGTCGGCTTCCCCGCCCATCAGCACATGCACCCCGATTCCAGGGTCGGGTTCAAGGGCGTCCAGGTAACCTTTTATGGTTCCGGCGGTCTGCTCAACGAGTACGCGCATCGGCAGGCAGTAAACTAAGCGGCGCGGCGTGGACTGGCGCACGGCTTCGTCGGGGTGGTAGCGCCTGCGCCACAGCCAGGCGAAAAAAGCGGCCGCCGTCTTGCCCGACCCCGTTGGTGCATTTAATACCGCCGGGGGGCCTGCTGCATCTGCCAGCCGCTCCTGGTAGCTGAACGGAGGGTGCGAAGTGGCCTGCGTAAAAAGCTCTTTAAAACTCTGCATATTCATTTTAGCCCCTTTATTTAAAGGTTGTCAGAACTCTGGTGGTGTCATGCGCGTTATCCTTTAAGCCTATGGCAGCCTCTGGCGAGGCCAACGCTCGTGCTGTCGGTTTATTATTCTGTACAATTCTTGTTTTTCCCTTGCAGAAAAAAACACTTTTCTGCCGGAAACTACCGTTGCGGACATGAAATTACCACATGCCAGGGACACATATGTGTCCTTCCCGTTGAACAGGAATATTTTTTAAGCCTGCCCGCGCTTGACCCTGTTGGGTATAATATAATTAAAGGGAGCAAGGATACTCGTGCGAACCCGGAGCTAACAGGGTAAACTCGGGAGGTTCGCATGTGCCTACGCAGCCCACCAAACCGGGCTTTACCGGTACAAGGAGCGAGCTTATTGTGAGTTCAACCATATATCCAAAGGGGGTTCGCATAAGGCAGGCATTACAGGCCCTGCTGCCGGGGCCCGCGGGGCGGGTTACATCCGCATAGCAATATGCGGCTCCATTGAAGCGAAACTACCGGCACTGAACCACCTTCCGATTGGAGGTTACATCCGCATAGCAATATGCGGCTCCATTGAAGCCCGCAACCGTTAAGCGAACTCAGTCCAGAAGTGGGTTACATCCGCATA
>PUNR01000148.1 GCA_003551805.1 Loktanella sp. | reverse complement strand
CGGGTCCGAAATGCGCGGGTTGACGCATATCCGAGACGCGGATGGCAACTTTCCCGCTGTCAGCGCCTTGCGCGTGTTGGCGGCTGATGTCCGCGCCATTCTGGGGCCTGATTGCAAGATCAGCTATGCCGCCGATTGGTCGGAATACCACGGGCTGCAACCGGCAGGCACGGCGGATAAGCTGTTTCACCTTGATCCGCTGTGGGCCGATCCGAACATCGACTTTATCGGCATCGACAATTACATGCCGCTGGCCGACTGGCGCGATGGTGACAGCCATGCCGACGCACATGCCGGCGCGATATACGATCTGGCCTATCTGCAATCCAACATCGCAGGCGGCGAAGGCTATGACTGGTTCTACCCCACACCAGAGGCCCGCGATGCCCAACGCCGCACCCCGATCACCGACGGGTTGGGAGAGCCTTGGATCTGGCGCTACAAAGACATCGCCAATTGGTGGGGGCAGGCGCACCATGACCGCGTGAACGGGGTGCGTAGCGCTGCGCCGACCGCTTGGGTGCCGCAATCGAAACCTGTCTGGTTCACCGAATTCGGCTGTGCGGCAATCGACAAGGGCGCCAACCAGCCCAACAAGTTTCTGGACCTCAAATCCTCCGAATCCGGTCTGCCGCATTATTCCAACGGCAACCGCGATGATCTGATGCAGATGCAATATCTGCGCGCGATGACGCAGCATTACGCCAACCCCGCCAATAACCCCGTGTCATCGGTCTATGGTGGCCCGATGGTTGATACCGGGCGGATGCATGTCTGGGCATGGGACGCGCGGCCCTATCCGTTCTTTCCGGCCAATCACAGCCTTTGGGCCGATGCGGGCAATTATGCGCGCGGCCATTGGCTGAACGGACGCGCCAGCAACCTGCCGCTGGCGTCTGTTGTCGCCGCGATTTGCGATCATGCGGGGGTGGTGGCCTATGATGTGTCGCGGCTGTTCGGGATCGTTCGGGGGTATCATCTGGACCGTATCGGCAGCGGGCGTGCGGCCTTGCAGCCGTTGATGCTGGCTTACGGCTTTGACGCGGTGGAACGCGGCGGTGTGCTGGTGTTCCGCAACCGCACAGGACAGGCCGATAGCGTGCTGGGCTTTGACGATCTGGCGCTGGACAGCGAGAAAGATCAGGCATGGGCGCTGACCCGCGCGCCAGAGACCGAAACCCCGCAGCGGGTCGAACTGCTGCATCTGGATGCCGACGGCGATTATGAACCCGCCGCAGCCGATGCCCGCCATGCCGATACCACATCCGTCACAGTGGCACGCAGCGAATTGCCGCTGGCGCTGACCCGCGCGGAAGGGCGCAACATCACCACCCGCTGGCTGCAAGAGACCCGCGTCGGGCGTGACAGCATCAGTTTCGCGCTGCCGCCGTCGCGCAATATCGGGGCGGGCGATGTCGTGGCCTTTGATCTGCCGGATCACGCGGGGCTTTACCGTATCGACCGTGTCGAGGACGCAGGTCTGAAACTGCTGGATGCGACACGGATTAGCGCAAACCTTTATGCCGCCACCCCGTCCGAGGATCGTGCGGCGGTTCTGAAACCCTATGCGGCACCCGTGCCGGTCGAACTGCTGCTGCTTGATCTGCCGTTATTGCGCGGTGATGAAATCCCCCATGCGCCGCATCTGGCGGTGGCCGGTGCGCCTTGGCCCGGATCGGTCGCAGTCTATAGCGCGGCACAAGACAGCGATTACGCCTTGCAAGACATCCGCCGCGATCCCGCGATCATCGGTGAAAGCCTGACACCATTGCCGCGCGGTCGCGCCGGATTGTGGGACCGTCAGGACGGGTTCGATCTGCGGCTGATCAGCGGCGCTTTGGGGTCGGTGACAGCGCAGGCGGTACTGGCGGGGGCCAATCTGGTCGCTATCGGTGACGGGTCCGTCGATCATTGGGAACTGCTGCAATTCCGCGCGGCAGCCCCTTTGGGCAACAACACCTACCGTTTGCGCGGGCTGTTGCGCGGGCAGGCAGGCAGTCGCGGGTTGATGCCCGATGTCTGGCCTGCGGGGTCCAGTGTTGTGCTGCTGGACGGGCGTGTCGACCAGATCGTGCTGCCCTCTGCCGCGCGCGGACTGGACCGGCATTTCCGCTATGGTCCGGCCAAGCGGCCTTTGGGTGATCCCAGTTTCCGCTACCGCGTGGATGCCTTTGCTGGCAACGGCTTGCGGCCTTATCCGGTGGCGCATCTGCGTGCCAGACCTGTGGCAGGCGGGCTGGATGTGTCCTGGATCCGCTGTAGCCGGATTGACGGCGATCTGTGGGGGCAGGGCGACATCCCCTTGGGCGAGGCGCAAGAGGCCTACCAGATCCGTGTGATCCGTGACGGTATCCTGCGGCGCAGCGCCAGCGTGACCGCCCCAGTATGGCATTATCCTGCCAGCCAGATTGCCGCCGATCACGGCAATGCGGCCTTTCGGGTCGAGGTGGCGCAGGTGTCCGACCGGTTCGGGGCGGGGCTGGCCAGTGCGGTTGTGGTAGAATGATGCGTGCGGTGCAATTGGCCGATCTGGAATATGTCACCCGCGCGCTGCTGGCAGTGCCTGCCGCCGCGCGCGTGGCTTTGCTGGATGATATGCTGCACACAGCGGCGCGGGGCTATGCCTATCACCGGATCACGGGGTACGCGCATCCACAATTCGGGGTCGGCACGCTGATGTCGGTGGCAACCCGCCTGCCGCTGGCACCGCGCCCGGCGGCGCTGGACCGTGAATATCTGCGCTGTCTGGCCATGATCGCGCGGCGCATCGGGCGGGTGTCATCGTGATGTGACGGATCACAGCTTTATTCTTGGCGAAGGACACCTATTTAGGGTAACAAAGGGTCTTGAACAAAGGACAGATGCCATGCGACAGCCCAAACCCGCCCTGACAGAGCTTGATCCGGTCTGGCACCGCATCTGTGAAGAAGCCGAAGCAGCCATCGTCGCCGAACCGATGATCGGCGGGATGATCCATTCCGGCGTGTTGCATCACGCGACGTTCGAAGATGCGCTGGGCTACCGGATTTCGATGAAACTTGCCTCGGCTGAAATGTCGGAACAGATTTTGCGTGAAACCGCAAATGCGGCCTATGCGGCGGACCCGTCGCTGACACTGGCCGCGCGTGCCGATCTTGTCGCGATCTATGACCGTGATCCGGCCTGCCACCGCCTGATCCAGCCCTTGCTGTTTTTCAAAGGGTTTCAGGCTGTACAGGCATATCGTCTGGGCCATTACCTGTGGATGCAGGGCCGGCGCGACATGGCCTATTTCATCCAGATGCGCATCAGCGAGATTTTCGGCGTCGATATCCACCCCGCCGCCCGCATGGGGCAAGGCATCATGATTGACCATGCCCATTCGGTGGTGATCGGTGAAACCGCCGTGATCGGGGATAACGTATCAATGCTGCATTCGGTGACGCTGGGCGGGACCGGCAAACAGGATGACGACCGCCACCCCAAGATCGGCAACGGCGTGCTGATCGGGGCAGGCGCCAAAGTGCTGGGCAACATCAAAGTCGGCCATTGCAGCCGGATCGCCGCAGGGTCCGTGGTGCTGGACGATGTGCCGCCGATGAAGACCGTCGCAGGCGTGCCAGCGCGGATCGTCGGCGAGGCCGGATGCGCGCAGCCGTCGGTGACGATGGATCATCTCTTCGATCATCACAGCTAGGAACAGGCGGGCCGAAATGGCCCGCTTGACTTTTGTCGTGATTCGTAACATACGAAGTTACATGAAAAGAGACAGCAGATTATCCTCCGTTCTCCATGCGCTGTTGCATATGGCGGACCATGACGGGCCGATGACATCGGACGTGCTGGCGCAGTGCATGTCCACCAACCCGGTGGTCGTTCGGCGCACGATGGGGCTTTTGCGCAATGCGGGGCTTGTGGGGTCGGAACGTGGCCATGCAGGCGGCTGGCGCATCACCGCGGATCTGGAACAGGTCACGCTGCGCGACCTGTTCGCCGCTTTGGGGGAGCCCGCGATCTTTGCGATGGGGCACCGGCAGGATAATCCGCCCTGTCTTGTCGAACAGGCGGTGAACCACGCGCTTGACGATGCCTTTGCCGAGGCCGAGGCGTTGCTTCTGGACCGTTTCGCCACCGTAACACTTGCCACTCTCGCGGCGGATTTCAAGAATCGTTACGCCGCACGCCGACAACAAAAGGACGACTAATATGACCCATGACGTGATCGTCATCGGGGGCAGCTACGCCGGAATGGCCGCCGCCCTGCAGCTTTTACGCGCCCATCGCCGCGTGCTGATCATCGACGCAGGCCAGCGGCGCAACCGCTACGCCACCCATGCACATGGCTTTCTGGGGCAGGACGGTGTGGACCCCGCAATGATCGCCCATGACGCCAAGGCGCAGTTGCACCTTTATCCGACGCTGACGTGGATCGGCGGATCGGTCGTGGCGATCGCGGGAGCAAAGGACGCTTTCACTGTCACGACTGATGGCGGTGCAACCCATAGTGCGCGGCGTGTGATCTTTGCGACGGGCGTGTCTGATACACTGCCCGCCATTCCAGGGCTGGCCGACCGCTGGGGGCGGCATGTGTTCCACTGTCCCTATTGTCACGGCTACGAGCTGCACAAAGGCAAGATCGGCGTGAT
>PUNR01000322.1 GCA_003551805.1 Loktanella sp. | reverse complement strand
CGCCCAGCATACCCGCCAGCATCTGCAGACGGTTTGCGCGCGGCTCTCCTGTGTCGTTTTCCCATGACACAAGCGTTGCCAGCTTAACGCCCAGCGACTTGGCAAGGTCTTTCTGGCTTAGCCCTGCCGCCTCGCGCGCGCCAGCCAGCCTGTCGCCAAAGGTTGCGGCCTCGGGGCTGTACCAATCTGTGTCTGTTTCGGTCATGCCGGACTCCTTGGTTCTTGCTATGATGGCCTGACACGCCTTATGTCACGCAAAGTGTAAATTTACCACCGGACATGCCCATGACTTTTCTGTCTGCGACGCTTGATCGCGTAAAACCATCGCCCACGATCGCTGTGACCACCAAAGCGGCAGAGCTGAAGGCGGCAGGCCGCGATATCATCGCCCTCGGCGCGGGCGAGCCGGATTTTGATACGCCCGAAAATATCAAGGCCGCCGCCGTCCGCGCGATTGCCGAAGGCAAGACGAAATACACTGCCGTTGACGGCATTCCGGAATTGAAACAGGCGATCTGCGCCAAATTCCAGCGCGACAACGACCTGACCTATACACCAGCACAGGTGACTGTCGGGACCGGAGGCAAGCAGGTGCTGTACAACGCCTTTATGGCGACATTGAACGCAGGCGACGAGGTCATCATCCCCGCGCCCTATTGGGTCAGCTACCCTGATATGGTCCTGCTGGCAGGCGGCACGCCCGTCACGGTCGAGGCGGCATTGGAAGCAGATTTCAAAATCACCGCGGCCCAGCTCGAGGCGGCGATCACGCCGAAAACCAAATGGTTTCTGTTCAATTCGCCGTCCAACCCCACAGGTGCCGGGTATTCTTGGGATGAATTGAAAGCATTGACAGATGTGTTGCTGCGCCATCCGCATGTCTGGGTGATGACCGACGATATGTATGAACATCTGGCCTATGATGATTTCAAATTCTGCACACCTGCGCAGGTCGAACCGCAGCTTTATGACCGCACGCTGACCGTGAATGGCGTATCGAAAGCCTATGCCATGACCGGTTGGCGCATTGGCTATGCCGCCGGGCCAGAGCTATTGATCAAGGCGATCCGCAAGGTGCAGTCGCAATCCACGTCGAACCCTTGTTCTGTCAGTCAATATGCCGCGGTCGAGGCGTTGAACGGTCCGCAGGATTTTCTCGCGCCCAACAATGCCTTGTTCCAGCGCCGCCGCGACCTGGTGGTCGATATGCTGAACAAGGCCCCCGGCATCGTCTGCCCGCGTCCTGAAGGGGCATTTTATGTCTATCCGTCGATTGCGGGCTGTCTCGGCAAAACCAGCGCAGGCGGCGTGCTGATCGACAATGACGAAACCTTCGCCACAGCCTTGCTGGAAGAAACCGGCGTCGCAGTGGTTTTTGGCGCGGCCTTCGGCCTGTCGCCGAATTTCCGTGTCAGCTATGCGACATCTGATGCGGCATTGACCGATGCCTGCACGCGGATCATCGCCTTTTGCAACGGGCTGCACGACGCGCGTTAAGACGTTCTTAAATCTTTACCCTTACCCCGTTGCCATTGGCTGGGGTGGGAATTGGCATGGTGCCCGATCACGCGCAAAACAAACGCGGTTGGACGCCATCGTTTGACCGTTGGCTGCGGTTCGACACCCGCACGGCTGTGCTGTACGAACGCGCGCACCGTGATGCGCGGGTGCGGCATCTGCGATTGACCATCTTTCTGGGGCTGACGGTTTATAACCTGTATATCATCAGCAATTACCTGTTGATGCCCGACCTGATCACGGAATCGGTCCTGTTCCGGCTTTTCGTGGCGACACCCGGTACTTTGTGGGTGGCCTGGGTGATCGGGCGGATCAGCACCTTTGCGCGTGAAAATCTGCTGGTCGGGGCGATGCTGGCCTGCCACGCCCTGCCGTTGGTGCTTTTCTGGCAAACCGGATCGGACCTGTCGGGCTATACATTTGGTGAAATCGCGCTGACGGTGGTTTATGGCAACGTCATTCTGACAATGCGTTTCCCGCAGGCCACGGTGTTTACAGTGCTCGCCTTGCTGATGGCCTGCGCTGCTGTGCTGGCAAAGCCGCAGATTGATCCGGCAGTGCAAATGGCGTTTTTCTTGCAGATCAGCGTGGCCAGCCTGTTTTCGCTTTACGCCAACTACCTTGTCGAACAGCGCAGGTGTAGCGAGTTTACCAGCATGCTGACCTCGAACCAGCGTTTGGAACGGGCCGAAAAATCCACACAAATGCACGCGGTGATGTCAAAAACCGATGCGCTGACCGGCCTGCCGAACCGCCGCCATCTGGATGAAAAACTGCAAGACTGGTTCGCAAAGGATCAGGCTGTGGCGGTGCTGATGATCGATATCGACCATTTCAAACTGTTCAATGACAGCCTGGGGCATCCGGCAGGTGACGATTGTCTGCGCCAGATCGCGCAGGTGTTCAAAACACTTAGCCGCGCCGATGTTTTCTGCGCACGTTTCGGGGGTGAAGAATTTACCGTCCTGATGCGCCACACCACCGAGCTTGACGCCGCGCGCATGGCACAGGCGATCGTGACCGGCATTGCAGGTTTGCACATCATCCATCCTGGCCGGCACGACAATATCGCGGTCGTGACCGCCAGCACCGGCGTCGCCCACCGCCCTGCTAGCAGCGAAATCTCTTTGAAAACACTGCTTTCACAAGCCGATCACGCGCTTTACCGCGCCAAACAACGCGGCCGCAACGGTTTTGCCATCGCTGACGACACCGACATCCCGTCAACAACCGCCAAACGCTGGCCCTGATCAGACCGCCTGTGGCAGGCTGCGCCCTTCGTCCCATGCGATGATATTATCCAGCGCCATCTGGCCCATCGCCTCGCGGACTTCCAATGCGGCGGTGCCCAGATGCGGCAGGATCACGACGTTTTCCAACGCACGCAACGTCTCTGGTACAAAGGGTTCTTTGGCGAAAACATCAAGACCGGCCCCAGCGATCTGGCCGTTTTGCAAGGCTGCGATCAGCGCCTCTTCATCTACCACATCGCCGCGCGCGATATTGACGAAAATGCCACTGGGTTTCATCGCGGCGATGGCCGCTGCGTCGATCAGGTGGGTGTTGCTGCCCCCACCCGGAACGGTAACGACGACGATATCGGCCTGCGCCATCAAGTCATGCAAACCATCCACTTGCGTCGCGGGCAGATCGACCGTTTTGGGCGAGCGGTTGAAATACAGCACCGGCATATTGAACCCGTAATGGCAGCGTCGCGCCACGGCCTGCCCGATCCGGCCCATACCGACGATCCCCACAGTTTTGCCCGTCACATGCGTGCCCAGCATTTGCGTCGGTTGCCAGCCCGTCCATTTGCCCGCACGCACCAGTCTTTCGCCTTCACCGGCACGGCGGCAGGTGGACAGAATCAACGTCATGCCGATATCGGCGGTAGCATCGGTCACCGCATCGGGTGTGTTGGATACGGCGACACCAGCGGCGCGCGCGGCGGCGACGTCGATATGGTTATAGCCGACGCCAAAATTGGCCAGCACACCACAGCGGATGTCACCGCCAAAGGCATCGGCGCTAAAAGCATCGCCCAATGTCGGCAGAATCGCATCGTAATCGCGCAGGGCCGCAGCAGCCTCGGCCACGCTTAGCCCGCTGGTCTGATCGCGCAAGGTAACGTCGAACCGCGCGCGGGCAGCGGCCAATATTGCCTCGGGCAAAGCCCTTGTAATCAATAGTTTTTTCCATGCAACCGCCCCCCCAAAGGCACATCCTGATCCGGTCCTACCAACACGACAGCGCCGTCCGCGTCGGGCATGCCCAGCACCAGCACCTCGGACATGAACTTACCGATCTGGCGGGGCGGGAAATTCACCACCGCCAGCACCTGTTTGCCGACCAAGGTTTCAGGCGCATAATGCACCGTAATCTGGGCCGACGTTTTCTTTTCGCCAATCTCTGCGCCGAAATCGATCCAGAGCTTGATGGCCGGTTTGCGCGCCTCGGGAAAGGCTTCGGCGCGGGTCACGATCCCGACGCGCACATCGACCTTCATGAAATCGTCGAATGAAATCTCACTCATTGGCCAGTTCCCGCGCGCGGTTGGCGGCCGCAGATACCGCGCGACGCATCAGATCGGGCAGCCCTGTGGCATCGTCCATCAACACATCCAGCGCCGCCTGCGTCGTCCCGTTGGGCGAGGTCACGTTGACACGCAATTGCGCGGGGTCTTCATCAGCGGTTTCAGCCAGTTCGCCTGCGCCACCCACGGTGGCCTTGGCCAGATCCATCGCCATCTGCGGCGTCAGCCCTTCGGCGACACCGGCGGCGGCCAAAGCCTCGATCATGTGAAAGACATAGGCGGGGCCGGACCCCGATACCGCCGTCACAGCATCCATCTGCGATTCGTCGTCCAGCCGCACGGTCTGGCCTACTGCCCAAAGCAATGCCTCGGCCAGATCCATGTCGGCGTCGCTGGTTTTGGCGTTGCCGATCAGCGCGGTGATACCACGCCCGATTGCGGCAGGTGTGTTCGGCATCGCGCGGATGATGGGGGTGGCCGGGCCAAAGGCCGCCTCGAACGTCGCAAGCGGTGTGCCGGCAGCGATAGAAATCACCAGCGTTTTGCCGGTCCCCAGCGCTTTGACGTCGGGCAAGGCCGCGTTCATCATCTGCGGCTTGACCGCGACGACCACGATGGCCGGATTGTCGGGCAGGTCGGCGCCGATATGTACGCCTTGTTGCTGCAACCAGTCAGACGGATGCGGGTCAATCACGAACACCGATTTCGGCGGCAGACCATTGCGCAACCAACCCGCCAACATGGCAGAACCCATCTTGCCACAGCCAAGCAAAACAAGGCCGCGTTCGGCCACATCATTCATTGTCATCAGGCACCCCTTCTGCGTATTTCCAAAAGGTTACGCCACGCCAGAACGACTTAAAAGCCATTCCGACGAAATTTTCAGGCCCGCCCGTAGGCCCCTGCGATGGCGATCTGCAGCGCATCTTTCGGACTGCGTTCAGCCCATGTGACAAGCTGGATCGCGGGGTAATATTGTTCGCAGGCATTGACCGCTGCGCTGATCATCGTGTCGATCTGGTCAGGCCCTGCCATCTGTTCGCCCGACAGAATCAGACCGTAACGGTAGACCATCAGGTTCTGATCATCCCACCACGTCAAAGACCCCGCCCAAAGCCGGTCATTGATCGCATTCAGCGCCTCGAACAGGGCGGGTTTGCGTTCTGCCGGGGGTTCCATCTCGAATGTGCAGATCAGGCGCAGGGTTTCGTCATAGGCCGACCACGCCAGTGTGATCGAATAGGTGCGCCACTGCCCTTCGACCGCCATGGCGATCTGGTCGTCATGGATGCGGTCAAATTCCCAATCATGGTGTTCGGCGATGTGTTCGACTAGGTCGATCGGATGCACGTCATCGGCGTCAAGGTAATGTTCGGACAATGCCATATGCTTGGCCTCACTGTGTTGGCGCGGAGGTCCATAATGGCCCCAAGCGCTAGCTGCCTGCTCTAGGGGCGGTGTAGTTGCTGATTTACCCCTACTATATATCGTGGGTCACGACGCAGCACCTGTAAAGCAATTTCTTGGGGATAACCCTGCATTTACAAAAAATTCATGCCCCGCGATTGCCAATGCCTGACCCACGGCACAGATTGAGCCCAACAAAGGAGCATTCCATGAACACCGATCTGCTGAAACGTCTTTGCGAAATGCCGGGTGTGCCCGGCAACGAACACCGCGTCCGCGACCTGATTACATCCGAAATCAAGGGCATGTTCGACGAGGTCACGACGGACCCGATGGGGTCGCTCTTGTGTCGCAGGGATGCCAAGAAAAAAGGCGCGCCGCGTATCATGCTGCTGTGCCATATGGATGAGATCGGATTTCTGGTCAGCCATATCACCAAGGACGGGTACCTTTACCTGCAACCAGTCGGTGGTTTTGATCCGCGCAACCTGTTTTCGCGCCGTGTGCTTGTTTGCACCGATCAGGGCGATTTCAAGGGCGTGATGAACCCCGGCGGCAAGCCGATCCACATTTCATCGCCTGAAGATCGCAAAAAAGTGCCCGAGGTGACTGAATTCTTCGTCGACCTTGGTATGGGCAAGGCGGCATGTGACAAGGTGAAGATCGGCGATTTCGTCGTGATGGACGAACCCTTTACCGAAATGGGCGACAAGGTCGTATCCAAAGCGCTGGATAACCGCATCGCCTGCTGGCTGGGAATCGAAGCGATCCGCGCTTTGGGCAAGAAAGGCCGTGGCGCGGAAATTCACGTCGCCTTTACCTGTCAGGAAGAGGTCGGTTTGCGCGGCGCGCGCACCGCCGCTTATGCGATCAAGCCCGATATCGGGCTGGGCATTGATGTCACGCTGGCCTGCGACACGCCCGGCATCCCCGAAAAAGACGTGACCACAACGCAGGGTGCGGGTTTCGGCCTGCATGTGCGCGACGGGTCTTTCATCGCCGACAAAGCGCTGGTGTCCGAGATCGAGGCAATCGCGATCAAGAAAAAGATCCCCTATCAACGCACGATGCTGGCCGCAGGCGGTCAGGACGGTGCAGCCGCGCAGCAAGCCGCCGCAGGCGCACGCGCTGTCGGGATCGTGGTGGGCACGCGTTATATCCATACCGTGACTGAAATGGTGGACAAAGCCGATCTTCAGGCAGCGCTGGATATTCTGGTGGCGTATCTGTCAGAGTTTTAAATCGGCAAGGGCAGGCATCTATGGCCTGCCCGACCGCATTGCGCGCGGTCAGTAAACAACCATGATTTTAAAAAAGACGAGCGCCAGCGCCAGCAAACCGGCGATCCGGACATAAACGCACAGCACCAGCCAAAAGCCTAACAGCACAAAGGCGATATAATAGGCAGTGTCGTAGAAGCTTTCCCAGCCAAGCGGCTGCAACAATACCGTCACAGCGGGGCTGACAGCAAAAGGCATTCCGGAAAGCCCCAGAACGCCCAACGTGAATAAAATAAGCCCAGCCAGCGAAGCACTGATGTGGGCGCAGTAGTCCAGCATTCCCCGCACCCCTTGAGCAAAGATATATCCTCTGCCTAGACAAGGGCTAGGCAGCTTGCTGCATGGGGTCAAGCCACATTTGTCCGGTCGTTAAGACAGCGGATCAAAATGTTGCGGACAAACCTGTGTTTTCGGTTTTGGAATGGTTCGCAGACTGTTTCCCAGCCCGCGAACCGCCCAAGACGGCGCAGATCAGCAATGTGATCAAAATCAAATCCAACATACTCATAACCTCTGCCACATTGTGGCCTAACTCTTACACGTCTCGCATTCCGTATGCGTGCCAATAAAGGATGAATCATGGCAAAGACGGGGTAACACCAAGAATAGGACGGTTTGCACCTATACTTAAGTATAAACTTCGACCCAAACGACCATATTTGGTATGAATTGGCACATTTGCAACAACTCGCGGTATCCGGCGTCTTGGCCAAAGGCCGGACCGTGAAACGCCTATTTCTTTGCGGCTTCCAATGCAGCAATACGCGCTGACAAGGCTTCGTTTTCTTCGCGGGCTTTCTGGGCCATGGCGCGCACGGCGTCGAATTCTTCGCGGGTCACAAAATCGCGATCAGCCAGCCAGCGGTCCATCATGGATTTCATCGCTGTCTGCGCTTCGTCACGCGCCCCTTGGGCGACGCCCATGGCATTGGTCATCAACTGGCTCAGATCGTCAAAGATCTTGTTTTTGTTCTGCATGGCTATCTCCAAAGGTGTTCGTAACTATATGGGGCCAACCGCGCTGACAGACAAGCAGGCAGGCCCGCTTGACATCACCGCACCATCGCATCACGACTGGCGCCATGTTAGCAGCCATCCCCTTTCCCAATATCTCGCCCGAGATTTTCTCGATTGAACTGTTCGGCTTTTCGCTGGCACTGCGCTGGTATGCGATGGGGTATATCGTCGGCATCGCCCTTGGCTGGATGATCGTCAAAGCCGCATTGCGTCGGCCGCATCTGTGGCGCAACGGCCCCCCGATGGCCCCTGCAAGGCTCGAAGATCTGCTGACCTATATTGTGTTGGGCGTCATTGGCGGCGGGCGGCTGGGGTATGTGCTGTTTTACCAGCCGGGCGCGTTTCTGGCGAACCCTGTCGACATTATCAAGATCTGGGAAGGCGGGCTGTCCTTTCATGGTGGTTTTGCAGGTGTGGTTCTGGCCGTTTACCTGTTCAGTCGCCGCCACAAGGTGCCACTGCCCGATCTGGCCGATATCATCGCCGTCGCCGCAACGCCTGCCATCCTGCTGGTGCGGATCGCCAATTTCATCAATGCGGAACTGTGGGGCCGTCCGACAGACGTGCCTTGGGGCGTGGTCTTTCCCGGTGCTGCCGCACAATCCTGCGCCACATTGACCGAACCCTGTGTGCGCCACCCTTCCCAGCTTTACGAGGCAGGTCTGGAAGGTCTGGTTCTTGGCGGCTTACTGCTGCTGCTGGCGTTCCGTTTCGGCGGGCTAAAGCGGCCTTGGCTGTTGTCGGGTATCTTTTTCGCAGGATACGGGATCGCCCGATTTGTCGTGGAATTTTTCCGCCAGCCTGATGCGCAATTTGTCAGCATCGGCAATGAACTTGGCTGGGCGCTACAATTCGGAAATTACGGGCTGACTATGGGCCAGTTGCTGACGCTGCCGATGATCGCTGCAGGACTGGTCGTGGTGGCGACCGCCCGCCGCAGATGACCGCGCTGAAAGACCTGATGCTGGCACAGATCGCGCACAGCGGGCCATTCAGCATCGCCAGCTTTATGGGTGACGCGCTGATGCATCCCCAATACGGCTATTACGCAACCCGTGATCCGTTCGGTGCCGCCGGTGATTTCACCACCGCCCCCGAGATCAGCCAGATGTTCGGTGAACTGATCGGCCTTGCGCTGGCGCAGACATGGCTGGACCAAGGCGCGCCCGCCCCCGTCACATTGGCAGAGCTTGGCCCCGGTCGCGGCACGCTGATGGCCGATATTCTGCGTGCCACAGCCAGCGTGCCCGGCTTTCACGCCGCAGCAAAGGTGTATTTCGTCGAAACCTCGCCCGCTTTGCGCAAATTGCAGGCCGAGGCCGTGCCGCACGCCATCTGGCACGACCATATCGACAGCCTGCCTGACGCACCCTTGCTGCTGGTCGCGAATGAATTTTTCGACGCGTTGCCGATCCGGCAACTCATGCGCGCAGGTCAGGGCTGGCGCGAACGCGTGGTAGGTGCACAAGACGGTCAATTGGCGTTCGGTCTGTCCGATGCAGCACCGCTGGCGCAGCTGGCGCATCGGCTGGCAGACACCAAGGATGGCGATCTGGTGGAATATTGCCCTGCCCTGGCGGGAATCGTTGGCGCGATGACGCAACGCATTTGCGCCCATGGCGGTGCTGCGCTGATTGTTGATTACGGCGATTGGCAATCTTTGGGCGATACATTGCAGGCCTTGTCAGGTCACGCGCCCGTCAATCCCTTGGACGCACCGGGCGACGCCGATCTGACCGCCCACGTCGATTTTGCCGCGATTGCCGCCCATGCAAGCCCCGCCGCCTATAGCCGCTTAACCACACAAGGGGTGTTTCTGGAACGGCTGGGCATCACGGCGCGCGCGCAAAAACTCGCAACCCGGCTGGAAGGTGACGCGCTTGCCAGCCACGTTGCTGCACATAGGCGCTTGACCCATCCGACGGAAATGGGTGACCTGTTTAAAGTGATGGCGCTTTATCCTGCGACAGCCATGCCACCACCCGGACTGGAATCATGACGCTAGACATCATCACCGACCCCGCATTGGGCACAGTGCGCCACGGGTTCTTCACCCGCAAAGGCGGTGCGTCTTCGGGCGTTTTTGCCGGGCTGAACTGCGGCTTTGGCAGTTCTGACCAGCTTGATATCGTGGCAATCAACCGTGAACGCGTGGCAGGTGCGCTTGATCTTGCGGTGGACCACCTGATTGGCGTGCATCAAATCCATTCCGCCGATGTCGTCACCGTCGATCATCCCGGCCTGATCGAACAAAAGGCCGATGCGCTGGTCACGAATACCAAAGGAATCGCCCTGTCCGTTCTGACAGCCGATTGTCAGCCGGTTTTGTTTTGCGATGCCACTGCGGGCGTGATCGGTGCGGCGCATGCCGGCTGGAAAGGTGCGCTGACAGGCGTGCTGGAACGCACTGTGCAGGCGATGGAAAAGCTTGGCGCAACGCGCCAGAATATCGCCGCCGTCATCGGCCCGTCGATCAGCCAGCGCAATTACGAGGTGGGCGCAGATTTCCGCGACCGGTTTCTGGATGTTGACCCGACCTATGACCGTTTCTTTGTGACCGGCCAGAACGGACGGTTCCAATTCGATCTGCCGGGTTTCGGGCTGATCCGCCTGCACAGGTGCGGCATCGCGCAAGCCCATTGGACACATCATTGCACCTATGCCGATCCTGCACGCTTTTACAGCTACCGGCGCAGCGTGCACTTACAGGAAGCCGACTATGGTCGGCTAATTGCGGCAATTCGGCTGTAATAGCGACAACTTTGCGGCAGAAATACGGCAGCAACCTGTTCAGACGATAGCACCTGCCCTTGTTAACATAGCGTTAACCACGTCGATCAAAATAGAGTGCCTGTCGCACGATACCTTTTCTTGAACAAACTCACGCCTGTTTAGCCCTGCAACCTGCGAGTGTTAACGGGAACCATGTTAAATGACAGCCAGCAACTTTCGCGTGCCAGCCACCAAAACGAAACTTGAACACCGCCGCTACGCGATCAGTTATCTTTGCCCCCGCGGTGATTTGGCAGAAGCGACGATCTTGGCACCTGCAATTCCCGCATTCGAAGATGCTTTTGCCGCCTTGGGACGCGGGACAATGCTGCAGACCCCGACAGGCAAGGTGGCAGTCGAGGACCTGTTACCGGGCGACCTTGTCAGACTGGAAGGCGGCGCCTGCGTACCCGTGCTTTGGCGCGGTGCAATCACCGTGCTGCCTCATAGCTGCGCGACATTGTCACTGACGCGCGTGTTGAAAGATTCTTTGGGTGCAGGGCGTCCGTTCCGCGATCTGGTGCTGGGTCCGGCGGCACGGCTTTGCAAATGCACCCGTGGCGTCAGTGCGCTGGCGGGACGGCGCGCGGCCTATGTTCCGGCAAGCGATTTTGTTGATGGGCACCACTTTGTAGGATTGCGCCCGGCAGTGGCGGTGGATTTGTACCAGATAGGCTTTGCCAGCCACGAAACCCTGCTCGTCAATGGTATCGGCGTCGAAAGCCTGCATCCCGGCACACCCTTTAGCCTTGGCCTGCATGGTGATCTGCTTGACCAATATCTGGCCCTGTTTCCGCATCTGCATAGCTTTGAAGATGTCGGCCTGTTCAAACATCCACGCCTGCGCCTGCACGACTTTGATCCGGCCGCTTGAACTATGCTGGTGTAATCCGCACAGACCCCGCCCAGAACCGCCACATCAACAGCACCGCCGCCACCAGCAGGCCCAGCACCAACCCTGCCCAGATACCGACACCGCCAAAGCCCCAGTAAAACGCCAGCAGATAGGAGGTCGGCAATCCGATTACCCAATAGCTGAAGGTCGCCATGATCATCGGCACGGTCGTGTCCTGCACTCCGCGCAACAGGCCCAGAACGACAACCTGCAACCCGTCCACCAACTGGAACAAGCCCGCGATCATGACCAGCGTGATCCCCACCTCAAGCAGGCGCAGGCGTTCGGGTTCGGCAGGGTCGATAAAAAGCGACACCAGCGTACCGGGGATCAGCAAAAAGATGGCAGATGTCGCAGCCGCATAAAGCGCCGACATCCCGATTGCCGTGATCCCGCCACGCCGTAGCCCTTGTTCATCACGCCGCCCCAGCGCGCGGCCTGCCCGCACCGTCGCGGCCTGCGAAAAGCCGATATGCACCATGAAGGTCAGGCTGGCCAGCTGGATCGCGATACCGTGGGCGGCCAGCGATATCGGTCCGATCCAGCCCATCATCACCGCAGATGCGCTGAACAAACCGCCCTCGGCCAGTGACGTCAGCCCGATGGGCCAGCCCAGCAGGAACACGCGGCGCATGATCGGCGCATCGGGGCGGTGGAAATTGCGGAAAAGTTCGTATTGCGGCAGCTTGCGCAGGATGTACCCGACCAGCAGTGCTACGGTCAGCACATTCACCAGCACCGATGCAATCGCCGCACCTTCAACGCCCAGTTCCGGCGCACCCCAATTGCCGAAAATCAGCGCGTAATTGATCAGGCCGTTCAAAACCGCCGTGCCGACCGTCGCCCACAGGATAAAGGCAGTATGTTCCAGCGCCACCAGAAAGGATTTCAGCGCCATGACCAGCAACGTCGGCACCATGCCCCAGATCACGATCAGCAGATAGCGATGCGCCTCTGACGCGACGATCGGGTCTTGTCCGATGGCCAGCAGGATCTGCTCGGACCAGAAGAACGGCAGCATCACCAAAAGCCCGTAAAAGATCGACAGCCAAAGGCCCATCCGCGTGACACGGCGGACCTGCACTTCGTCGTTTTGTTCGTTGGCGGCGGCGACCAAAGGCGTGATCGCCTGCGCGAAACCTGCCCCTACGATGAACACGACAAAGAACAGCGATGTCGCAATCGTCGCCGCTGCCAGTGCCGTGACATCATACCAGCCCAGCATCAGGGTATCGGTCATATGGATCGCGAATTGCGCCATATTGCTCAGGATCAGCGGGATTCCCAGCTTCCAGATCGCACGCGAATGTTCAGGATATGTCGTGGCGATCTTTTGCATGGCGCTAGCATTAGGCCCGAACATCGGGTGGGTAAAGCGCAATCAGATGCTGCGCAGCACCAGTTGCAACGCCAGAACCGTCACCAAAGCACCGGCGGCGATTTCAGCACCTGCCATCATCCGTGCGGTGCCCCGATGGCTGACCAGATGCAGCGCGGATTCGCGAAAACCGACCGCAGCAATAGCGACCAGCATCGTGATGCTTGCCGTGCCCAGACCCATCACAAAAGCGCCGACAATCCCCGCCCAATCCAGCCCGAACCGCCATGTCAGGATCAGAAGGAACAGCGCGCCTGTACATGGCCGCACGGCGATGGCGGCGATAATGGCGGCGGCATCGCGTAAAGACCGGACCTCGGCGGCTTGGGCGGGTGTTGGGCCGTGGGCATGGCCGCAGCTTGCGCAAACGGCATCGTGGCTTTGTGCCGGTGGTGCAAATTGCGCCCGCAAATGCCGCGCGCCGCGTAGCACTAGCCACAGCCCGACACCGGCGATCAGCGCATAGCTGAAAGGTTCCAGCACGTCATCGGCAAGGCTGGTCATCTGCGCCCTGCCCCAGCCCAAAATCCAGACCGCGCCATAAACCAGGATCACCGCCGTCGCCGCCTGCGCCAGTGACGACGCCAGCGCCAGCCCCGTCAGCCGCGCCACCGGAACGCGCGCACCAAGGCCGTAGCCGCCAATGACCAGCTTGCCATGTCCCGGCCCTGCGGCATGGACAAAACCATAGGCAAAACACAGACCCCACAGCGTCAGAACAGCGCCAGTGTCACCTTGTTGCAGCGCACGCAAAGCGCCTGCCATCGCGTTCTGGACCTGCAATTGTCCGGCTGCCGCCTGTCGCGCAATCTGGTCGGCACCGCCAAGGCCCCAAAGCCAGACAGCGCAAACACCGATCGCGGCCAACCCTGCTAAAGCAAGCCAGCGCATGTCACCACCACAGTATCAGCAAATGACCGGCCGACTTCGGGAAATTCCTCGTCCGGGCCGACATCGCTTGCCGGACGGCCGTAAAGCAATTCATCGACCAGCGAATAGGCCGCGTTCAGATCGGCGGGGATCACCGACGCCTCGCAATCATCGCGGCCCTCGATGCGGACGTTGCCCGCAAGGCTGTAGGCGATGTAGTAGGTTTTGTCATAAGGCAGGATCGTCAGCGGCGCGTTGCGGTCGGCCACTTGTGCAACAGGGCGCAGATGCGTTTCACGCAGCAACCCGTCGCGGTACACCATCGCATGATCCCGCTTGGGACCAAGCGGCATGGTGCGCTCGCCCTGCAACACCTCAAGATCACCGTCGAAATCAGGGGGCCAGGCGGCAATCTGTTCATCCAGCAACGCCTGTTCTTCGGGCGTCAGCTGCAGATCGCCATTCATGTCGATGCCCAGATCGGATGTAACCAGCATCGAAAAATACGCGTCATAGACCCAGTCAAGCCGCACGGCGACTTCACCATTCGGCTGAAACACCACGGCCATTTCCACATCGACAAACACATGCGGATGCGCCAGCGCAGGCACCGGCAGCAGCATCGCAGAGATCAGGGAAATTTTGCGCAACATGACCTTGTGAATAGCGCGATGCAGGCTTCGCTGCAATCAGGCTTTGCGCGGGGCGGCGACACTTGGCTGTGATCTGCGCATCATGCCAGCCAGCCTTTGTAATGCACCATCAACGCCCCCGTCAGCGGCGCATGCAAGGCCACGTCAAAGTGAAAGCGCCCGTCGCTTTCATATTCCCGCGCGATGCTGACCGGCAAGGCCCAGCGCGGCAGGCGCAGCGGCCCCAACCGGCCCGCTGTCACCGGAAAATGCAACGCACCATCCGCGACATGCAGGTTCAGATCAAAGGTAAAAGGGCCAAAGCGTTCGGTGACCTTGGCATCCGCCAGCCGCAACTGCGATTTGAACTGGCTGGTGCCGAATTGCCGGACCCAGATTTCACCGTCCGGTGTGGGTGTCATCGTCACCTGCACTGGCGTCTGGTCAACCGCAGCCGGAAACCGGAACACCGCCGCGACAAACCGCGCCCACAAGGTGGGCCCGCGCGTGACGCTCGCCGTGCCTGACCATTGCACAACACCGTCGATCAGATGCAGCTTTTGCACCGCCAGCGGCAGGTCAGCGAATGAAGCGCCAAGATAGCGGGGAAACAAGGCGGTGGCTTTTGTCATCGGGCGGCCTTTCAGTCAGACCTGCCAGCTAATCGGCCACCCGCCCTATTCAAGCCTTCAGCCCAAAACGTCGCGCCATGAATGTTGCGGGGCGAAACCGACCATGCGCTTGGCCTTGCCATTGGCATACATCGTTTCGTTCTCTGCCAAAGTGCCGCGCACCTTGACCCCTTGATAGAAGCGGTCCACCACCTCTTGTGCCGTGATCCCGACGGATAAATCGTCATTTGACACGTTAAAGACCTGATACCCCAGACCGTTGGTTTTCAGGCAGCAATCCACCATATGCCCCAGATCGCGCGCGTCGATATAGGCAAAGATGTTGCGACGGCGGGTTGCAGCATCAGCGATGAAAGCGGGAAAGTTTGTCGCATATTCATGTGGTTCAATGACATTATTGATCCGCAGACCGTAGATATCTATGCCAGAACGCGCCTGAAAGCTGCGTGCTGTTACCTCGTTGCAGACCTTGGACATCGCATAGCTGTCATGCGGGATGGTGGGGTGATCTTCATCCACAGGCACATAGTCGGGCTTGATCTCGCCATGGGCAAAACAGACGCCATAGGTGGTTTCGGAACTCGCAAAGATCACCTTGGGCACGCCCAGTTTCACCGCCGCTTCGATCACATTGTAGGTGGACAGCGTGTTGATCCGGAAACATTCGCCATCGGTCCCGATCATCACGCGCGGCACGGCTGCGAAATGCACCACGGCATCGAAACGCGGCACGCCTGTGCCGGTCTCCAGTTCGTGAAAATCGGTATATTGCGACATCGCACCAATCACCTGCCCCGCATCGGTCAGATCGACCAGCAGTTCGGACACATCAAGGCCAGAGGGCACCAGATCAACGTTGACCACTGTGTGCCCCTGCGCCTGCAAATGGGCGATCGCATGTTTGCCAGCCTTGCCGCTGCCACCGGTAAAGAAAATACGCATATCAAATCCTGTTGTTATCTGTGTTGCAGCCTATTTGCGCGAACGGGTAAAGACCATCTTCTGTTCGGCCAGATCCCCCGGCTTGCCCAGCCACGCATAAGCCAGCAGTGCGGGTTCACGGTCGCCCACGGTGATCCGGTGCAAATGGTCGGGCGGGTTAAAGATCATCGATCCGGGCACATAAACCCCCTGATGGTTTTCCGAAACCGCCCCCGACAGGCAGACATAGCTTTCGGTGATCCCCTGATGGGCATGGGCGGGATAGGTGCAGGCCGGCGCGAACAGGACCACGCCCAGAATGATCTCTGACGTGATGACCGGCCCTTGGGGGCCTGCAATTTCGGCATAGGCGTAAGACCCCGCCAGCGCGGGCGGCACCTTTTCATAGCCATATTGCCACGACAAATCTGCACTGATGGTATCCAGCGACCGGATGATCGACGCCATCGTCCCTGACCGCCCCTGATCCAGCGCGCGGCGCAAATGGGCCGTGACCGGTTTTTGCGCGGCAGGTTGCAACTGCACGGGTGCATTCGCCTTGATCACGCGGTTGATCGCCTCGCGCGCGTGGCGCTGGTGGCTGCGGATACGGTCACTGCCGCCTGCGGGGATCGCGCGGTAAAGCTCATAGAATTCCGCCAGCAGATAGCGCCAGTCGGGTAATGCCTTGATCGTCGTCAGATTGTCCGTCATCGCACCCCCTGTTTGCGTGAAACCTGCCACAGCAACAGGTCCAAGACAAACACGATCTGCGGGGTCTTTCATGCGCTGCAACGCTCTGCCATAACAGACCAAACCACAAGAAAAGAGCAGCCCATGGCCGACGACCTTTTGTCCGCAAGCGGACCCGACGATTACAACGCCTCCAGCATCGAAGTGTTGGAAGGGCTGGAACCCGTCCGCAAACGCCCCGGCATGTATATCGGCGGCACGGACGAACGCGCGCTGCACCATCTGGTGGCCGAAGTGCTTGATAACTCGATGGACGAGGCTGTCGCAGGCCACGCCAACCGGATCGAGGTGGAACTGCACGCCGATTATTCCGTCACCGTACGCGACAACGGGCGCGGTATTCCTGTCGATCCGCACCCCAAATTCCCCGACAAATCCGCGCTAGAGGTGATCCTGTGCACCCTGCACGCAGGCGGTAAATTTTCGGGGAAGGCGTATCAGACATCGGGCGGTCTGCACGGTGTCGGCGCATCGGTCGTCAACGCGCTGTCAGACAGCATGGTCGTGCAGGTGGCACGCAACAAGGAATTGTTCGAACAACGCTTTTCGCGCGGTGTGCCTTTGGGACCGATCCAGAAACTGGGGCCGACACAAAACCGGCGCGGCACCACGGTGACATTTCACGCGGATGAACAGATTTTCGGGTCACAGAAATTCAAACCTGCGCGCCTGTATAAATCCATCCAGTCCAAGGCCTATCTGTTTTCCGGCGTCGAAATTCGCTGGAAATCCGAAATCAGCGACGGCGAAACCCCGCAGGAAGCGACCTTCCATTTCCCCGGCGGTCTGTCCGATTACCTCAAAGAAACGCTTGGCAAATCCGCGACCTATTCGGACAAACCCTTTGCGGGCACCGTCGAATTTGCCGATAAATTCAACGAACCCGGCAAGGTGGAATGGGCGATCAACTGGACGCCTGTGCGCGACGGATTCATCCAGTCCTATTGTAACACCGTTCCCACCCCCGAAGGCGGCACCCATGTCGCCGGTTTCTGGGCGGCGATCCTGAAGGGGATCAAGGGCTATGGCGAACTCGCCAACAATAAAAAGGCAGCGCTGATCACGCGTGAAGACCTGATTTCCGGTGGCTGTGCCTTGGTGTCCTGCTTTATCCGCGACCCCGCCTTTGTGGGTCAGACCAAGGACCGGCTGTCATCCGAAATCGCCGCCCGCATGACCGAAGGCGCCGTGCGCGATCATTTCGACAACTGGCTGGCCGCCGATACCAAATCCGCCGGCGCGATCCTTGATTTTCTGGTGCTGCGCGCCGAAGAACGGCTGAAACGCCGTCAGGAAAAGGAAACCGCCCGCAAATCCGCGACCAAGAAACTGCGCCTGCCCGGCAAGCTGACCGACTGCACATCCAAGGACCGCAGAGGGACAGAATTGTTCATCGTCGAGGGGGATTCGGCAGGCGGGTCCGGCAAGGGTGCCCGCAACCGTGTCAATCAGGCGCTGTTGCCGCTGAAGGGCAAGATCCTGAACGTGCTGGGGGCTGCGTCCAACAAGCTGAACACCAATCAGGAAATCAACGACCTGTGCGAGGCGTTGGGCGTCCAGATGGGCACCAAATTCAACGTCGAAGACCTGCGGTACGACAAGATCATCATCATGACCGACGCCGACGTCGACGGCGCGCATATCGCGTCGCTGCTGATGACGTTCTTCTTCACCCAGATGCGCCCGCTGATCGACCACGGGCATCTGTATCTGGCCTGCCCGCCGCTATACCGCCTGACGCAGGGCGCACGACGGGTCTATGTGGCCGATGATGTCGAGAAGGAAAAGTGGATGACCAAAGGTCTTGGCGGCAAGGGCAAGATCGACCTGCAACGCTTCAAGGGTCTGGGCGAGATGGACGCAAAAGACCTCAAAGAAACCACGATGGACCCCGCCACCCGCAAACTGATCCGCGTCACCGTGCATGACGAAGTCCCCGGCGACACCGCCGATCTGGTGGAACGGTTGATGGGGAAAAAGCCGGAATTGCGGTTCCAGTATATTCAGGAGAATGCGCGGT
The DNA here is from genome assembly GCA_003551805.1 of Loktanella sp. Lineage (GTDB taxonomy): Bacteria > Pseudomonadota > Alphaproteobacteria > Rhodobacterales > Rhodobacteraceae > Yoonia. Next base: position 83 of record PUNR01000322.1, on the reverse strand, counting down.
TTGTGGAGGAGTTGGATGTGTAGGGTGCGCATCCTGCGCACCTATGATTTGTCGATGCATAAGGTGCGCAGGATGCGCACCCT